>JAGOBP010000134.1 GCA_017999195.1 Thermoflexales bacterium | reverse complement strand
GCTGCATAGCATCCGCCAAACGCTGCACGTCGAGGCCGGCTCGCTGGTGTTATTCGATGCCGAATCGGGCGAACTGCAATTCCGCAACACACTGGATGCGGTCGAGACGTGGATTCGTGCCGATGCCGAACAGATCGGCGGCGGCCTGATCGGACGGTTGGTGGCTACGCACGAGCCGTTAGTGTCGAATGAACCGCAGCCCGATCTGCTGCCCTATGAGTTGCGTATCCGTAATCTGTTGGCCGTGCCGTTGATTGTGAAGAGCCGCGTACTGGGCGCGATTGTGGTGTTGAATCGCGATGAAGGCGTCTTCACCAGCGATGATTTGGAATTGCTGCAATTTTTGGCGGCAGCCGTGGCGGTAGCGACCGAGAATGCGCGGCTATACGGCGAACTGGCCGACTTTGCGCGCGAACTGGAGCGGTCGCAGGCGCAATTGATTCAGGCGGAGAAGTTGGCGGCCACCGGCCGCCTGGCCGCATCGATTGCGCATGAGATCAATAATCCGTTGCAAGCGATTCACAACTGCTTGTATCTGGTGTTGAAGCGGCCGCTGACGGATGAGAAGAAGCAGCATTATCTGGGCATGGCGCAGGAAGAAACCGAGCGCCTGATTACGCTGGTCCAGCGGACGCTGGAGTTCTATCGGCCGTCGAAGGGCCGCGCTGCTTCAACCGACGTGAATCATTTGATTGAGAACGTGTTGGCCTTATCGAACAAGCGCCTGGAACATGGTCGTATTCAAGTCCAGACACAGTTGCAAACTAATCTGCTGCCGATTGTGGGTGTGCCCGATCAGTTGACGCAAGTACTGCTTAATCTGGTCGTCAATGCGATCGAAGCGATGCCGGACGGCGGCGAGTTAAGCGTGAGTTCGACGGCGAATGAAGGCTGGCTGCACGTCGCCGTGCATGATACCGGGCCGGGTATCAGCCCCGATGAAGCCGCCAAAATCTTTGAGCCGTTTTATACGACGAAAGCGACCGGCACCGGTTTAGGTTTAGCCGTCAGCTATGGTATCATCCAACGACATGGCGGTCGCATCACCGTGAATGGCGCACCGGGCGCTGGCACGACGTTTACCATTGCGCTGCCGCTGGATCGACAAACGGTTGATGAGTAAGTGGGATAGTTTGTTAGTCGCGTAGTCTTGTAGTTGCGTTATCACCTGTTTTATCGCTATCTGCAGACAATCGATCCGTTCGACTATCGGACTATCAGACTATCGAACTACTGGACTACGAGAATTATGAACAATCAAAACTCCATCCCGCACATTCTAGTGGTTGATGATGAACGCGCCATGCGCGAATCATTGCAGGAAATCTTGGAGCAAGAGGGCTTTCACGTCTCGATGGCCGACGGCGGCGAAACGGCGCTGGAAATCTTGAAGCAAGCGACCATCGATCTGATGCTGCTCGATCTGAAGATGAAGGGCATGGACGGCTTGCAAGTGACCGAAGCGGCCAAGCAGTTGTCGCCGGATACCGTCATTGTGATGCTGACCGCCCATGGCACGCTGGAGTCGGCGATTGCCGCCATGCGGCGCGGCGCGTTTGATTACCTGCTCAAGCCGGCTGCGGTGGGTGATATTGTGGCCAGCGTACAGCGCGGCCTGGGCCATCGCGCGCAGATGCTGCGGCAGCGCGATCTGGTGGGCCTGATGCAGCGGGCCATTGTGGAATTGCAGCCGCCGCTGGGCGCAGACGCGCCGCCGATGGCGACCGAGCGCCATTTGAAATTGCGGGGTATCAATCTGGACTTGCAACGGCACGTCGCCGTGGCGAATGAACAATTGCTTGATTTGACGTTGACCGAATTCAAGATGCTGGCTTATTTAATGGAACATCCTGATCTGGTGATTTCGCCGCGCGAACTGGTTGCGGCGGTTCAGGGCTATGATGCCGATGAGCACGAGTCGCGCGCGATTGTGCGGGTGCACATTCGGCGGCTGCGCCAGAAGATCGAGCCTGATCCCGATCAACCCATCTTTGTCCTCAACGTGCGCGGCGTAGGTTACCTCTTTGCGGCCAGTGCGCCCCCAGTCACTTAATCGTAACTCGATAGAAACGCGGCGGCAATTCATTCCGTGTTATGCTTAAGTCGCAAGTCTATGGGCTGGAGCGTACACGGTGACGAAGAATATCCTCATAGTCGACGACGAACCCGCAGTCGGCTTTTCACTTAAAGCCAGTCTGGAATCACTTGGGCCAGAGTATGCCGTGTCGCATGTTTTATCGGCAGAAGCGGCCCTATCGGCATTAGCCGACGATCCGATCGATCTGATGGTGACGGATCTGCGGATGCCGGGGATGTCGGGCCTGGAACTGCTGTCGCACGTGCGCCACGCTCAACCGCAACTACCCACGATCTTGATTACCGCCTATGGCTCCGCGGACGTCATTGCGGCCAGCCAACAATTGCAAATTTCGCGCTACTTTGCCAAGCCCTTCAGAACCGAGGAATTTATGCAAGCCGTGCAGGAAGTGTTAGATCGGCCGCCCGCCGGGCCGGTGCTGACCGATCGGAAACTGGAGCGCATGGCGCAACGGTTGCGTGACTTGCGCTATGAAGCCTCGGCGTACAGTGTCTTGCTGGCCGATACGAGCGGGGCGTTATTGGCGAAGGCCGGCGCCAGCGACGGCTTTGAGGCCGCCGAACTTATCAATCTGTTGCGCGGCGGTTTTGAAGCGCCGACGGCCCTGGCGCAACAATGGCATGAAGACCGGGCGTTTAACTTGATGTATCACGAGGGCGTGCGCTTTGATCTGTACGCGGCCAATATCGATGCGCGCTTGTTTGTGGTGATGGTTTTTGACCGGCGGCAGGGGCCGACGCGCATCGGCGTGGTGTGGCTGTATTTGAAGCGCGCCGTGCTGGATTTGCAGAACGTGCTGGTGCGCGCGGATGACAGTGTGCTGCCTGCGGCCGGGAGCGCGCTGGCGCATTAGGTCAATCGGGTACAAGAAAAAACGGTCGGGCTGTGATCAGTCCGACCGTTTTTATTATCCACCAATTTGCGACATGACTCGATGAAGCGGAATCACGCCATCGGGCAGGCCGTGGCCCCAGGGCTTGCGCCAGATCAAACTGCGAATCAACTGCTCCATATCGCCATCACTCGCCCCATTGCGCAGCGGGGTCAGCAGATCGCCTTCGTCATCGCGCAACAAACACAGCCGCAATTTGCCATCGGCCGTCAGGCGCGAGCGCGTGCATGACGCGCAGAAGGGATTGGTGACGGTGCTGATGAAGCCGATCGCGGCGAGCGACCCCGCCAACCGATAGAGCCGCGCTTCCCCGTCGAGTTTGCCGTCATCGACGGGCGTGAGCGGGCCTAACTGCGCTTCAATGCGCTGAATAATCTCGGCCTGTGACACGACGGCATCTTGCGCAAAGTTAGCCACTTCACCAAAGGGCATCATCTCGATGAAGCGCACCTGCCACGGGTGTGCCAGGGTGAGTTCGGCCAAGCCCACCACATCGTCTTCATTGAAGCCCCGCGCAACGACGGCGTTGATCTTGAGCGGCGTCAGACCATGGGCCTCGGCGGCGTGAATGCCTTCCATGACCTTGTCTAGCTTGCCCCAGCGCGTGACGCGATGAAAACGCTCGGGATCAAGCGTGTCCACGCTGACGTTGACGCGTTCCAGGCCGGCCGTTTTGAGCGGTTTCGCCAGATCAGCCAGTCGGAGGCCGTTGGTCGTCATGGAGATGCGGTGGATGCCCGCGTCGCGAATGCCGCGCACAATCTCGATCAGATCGGGATGAATGCTCGGCTCGCCGCCCGTCAGGCGAATCTTGTCGATGCCCAGGCGCGCAAAGATATTGACCAGCCGCAGAATTTCCGGCGTGGTCATTAGATCGTCCGACGGCATAAAGACCATGTCTTCGGCCATGCAATAGACACAGCGCATATTGCATTTGTCGGTCAGTGAGATGCGGAGATAGTGGATGTCACGTCCGTAGGAATCGAGCGGCATACAACAACCTTGCCAGTAAGATGGTTCACGAGTGCAGGGGGAATAATGAGTCGATTGTAACATGCGGCTAGGGGGGTGTCAATCAAAAATTGACGGTGATCGCGATCGCGCGCCCAACCGTGACCTGACCCTATGGCGGATTGTCATCCGCCTTGAGCCGATCAAAAGCGCAAAAAGTGCCCGCGCGGAGTAGAACCTGAATAGGAGTGTGCGATTTAGAAGAGACGTGAAGCGCCGGCTTGCGGGCGCGCCTCAGCCTCACAGACCCAAATACGCCTCTTTGATCTTAGGATTAGCCAACAGCTCACGGGCCGCGCCGCTCATGATCACGTGGCCCACGTCCAGCACGTAACCTCGATCGGCCTGCTCCAGCGCCACTTGCACGTCCTGTTCCACAATCAACACCGTCGTGCCGCGCCGCCGAATCTGCCCAATCGCCTGATAGATGTTCTCCACCACAATCGGGGCCAGACCCAGCGAGACTTCATCGACCATCAGCATCTTGGGCCGTGCCATCAAGCCGCGCCCCACGGCGCACATCTGCTGTTCGCCGCCGCTGAGGCTGCCCGCCGCCTGATTCAAGCGCTCTTTCATGCGGGGAAACAACGTCAGCACGAAGTCCAGATCGTCCTTGATCGCGGCGGTGTCCGATCGGGTGTACGCGCCTTGCAACAAATTTTCCTTGATCGTCAATCCGGCAAACAAGCGGCGGCCCTGCGGCACTTGCGTCAACCCGATCGATACGATACGATCCGGCGGCAGCGTCACCAAATTCTGGCCCTCGAACCAGATCGCTCCGGACTTGGGTTTGAGCAAGCCTGACAACACCCACAGCAGCGTCGATTTGCCCGCGCCATTGGAGCCGATCAGCGCGACGACTTCACCGGCCTGAATTTCCAGGTTGATGTCCCACAGCACTTGAATGTCGCCGTAGCCGGCATTGAGCTGCTCAATTTTTAACACGCGCGGCCTCCAACTGGGCGGCATATTTTTGGCCCAGATACGCTTCGATCACTTTGGGATCGCGCAGCACGGCGGTTGGTTCGCCCTGCGCCAGTTTTTGTCCGTAATGCAGCACCACCACGCGCTGACACACGCCCACGATGGCCTTCATCACGTGCTCGATGATCAACAACGTCACGCCGCGCGCATTGATTGCCCGCACCAGGTCCATCGCCGCTTCGATCTCTTTGGGGTTCAGCCCCGCCATCACTTCATCCAGAAACAACACTTCGGGATCCATCGCCAGCGCTTTCGCCAACTCCAGGCGTTTGGTCCACGCCAGCGTGAGTTGATCGGCGCTGCGATCGCGCTGCTCATACAGGCCGACAAAGTTCAACACCTCATCGGCCTGTTTCAGCGCCGCGTCCGTCGAGCGGTGTGCGCCGCCTGCGCCATACATCGCGCCCACGGCCACATTCTCGCGCACGGTCATATTGCGAAACGGCTTGACCACTTGAAACGTCCGCGCGATGCCCAGCCGCGCTACGCGATGCGGTGCCCAGCCGGTCACATCGCGGCCTTTGAAGGTGACGCGCCCGTGGCTGATTGGCAGCAGGCCGGTGATGATGTTGACGAAGGTCGTCTTGCCCGCACCATTCGGCCCGATCAAGCCCACCACCTCGCCGCGACGCAATTCCAGATCAACTTTATCGACCGCGGCTAGCCCGCCAAAGACTTTGCTCGCGCCGTGCGTTGTCAGAATGATGTCGCTCATATCACACCTTGTATTGATGGCGATTTTGCGCCAGGATGGTGCGCATGGTGCGCGCGCCGCCGCCGATGAAGGCCAGTCCGCGTTGGAGCACATTGCCGCCCGTACTGCCCCGCGACCGTTGGGCCTCGATCGCCGATCGGGTGATGAGATCGATCAAGCCGCGCGGCGTGAAGATGATCACGAGCACGATGAACAAGCCCATGATCGTCACGTGGAATTGCCCTAGATCGATGCCAAAGGGTTTGCTGAAGATCAAGAAGGTGGTCACCAGCTGAAAGATCATCGCGCCCACGATCGGCCCGGCCACCGTCCCCGCGCCGCCCAACACCGTGGCTAGAATCGCCTGCAAAGTGCGATCGATCTTGAAGACTTCCTCCGGCGCGATGAAGGAGTTGTAGTAGGCGTAGACGCTGCCTGCGACGCCCGTCAGTGTGGCGGCCAGCGCAAAGGCGATCACTTTGCTGCTCGTGGTATTGATGCCCAACATTTTAGCCGCGTCTTCATCGGCGCGGATGGCGGCCCAACTGTAGCCCAACTTGCGGCGGCTCAAGAACCACGTCACCGCCAGGCCGATCAAGACTAAGGCCAGGGCCAGATAGTAAAAGAAATTCTGCGCAAAATCGATGGGTTTCAAGAAGGGCAAGGAAATGCCGGACGCGCCATAGGTGACAGGCGTCCACCATGCGACGATCTCGCGCGTGGCTTCGGCGACGCCCAGTGTAGCGATGGCGAAATAGTGGCCGCGCAAGCGCAGCACCGGCAAGCCGATCAACACGGCATACAACGCCGCGATCAATCCGCCCGCGATCAACGTGGGCAAGAACGGCACGTTGAAGCGAAACATCAAGATGCCGGTGGTGTACGCGCCCAGGCCAAAGAATGCGACATTGCCAAAGGCTGCATAGCCCGTATACCCGCCGATCAAATTCCAGCCCTGCGCGGTCACGATCAACAGCAGCATCGTCGTCAGCGTGCGGTACACAAAACCAGTCGGGTTGAAAACCGGAATGATCAAGAAGATCACCAACACGCATAAACTAAGCCAGATCGAAGTGTGAATCTTTTTCATTGATAAAACGCCTTTCCCGCCAGTCCCGATGGGCGCACAATCAAGACCACGACCAGTAGGCCAAACGTCACCGCTTGAATCAAGCCCGGCTGCCACAAGCCCGTGATCACTTCGGCGGTCGCGAAGAGCAACGCCCCTAAGATCACAGCCGGAATGCTGCCCAAGCCGCCCAGCACTACGATGACAAACGCGCGCAGCGTATACGTGCTGCCGAAGCCCGGCTGAAACGACTGTGACATCGCGATGAGCGAACCGGCCGCGCCCGCCAGCGCCGCGCCGATGGCGAAGGTCAGCGCATAGATCGGGCCGATCTTCACGCCCGTCAACTGCGCCGCATCCTTGTCCATGCCCGTCGAGCGGATGGCGCGCCCCACGCGCGTGCGGCTCATCAGCAGGTTTGTCAGATAGGCCAGCAGCATCGCGATGGCGAACGCGCCTAAACGCACGATGGGCACTTCGATCGTGTTGCCGGTGGACGCATCCGATAAGAGCGTAAGACTTGAGCCGCTATAACTGGTGGTGATGGCGCGCAGATCGCCCTTGAAAAAATACAACGCCAGATTGATGATGATGATTTCCAGCCCAAAGCTCAGCAAAAACGTCACCATCAACGGGGCGCGCATCACGGTATTGATCGCGCCGCGCTGCAACACGTAGCCCAGTCCAAACAGAATCGCCATCGCGAGTGGAATGGACAGAAATGGATCGATCCCGGCCACGGTGAACGCCAGATAGGTCACATACGAACCGAGCATGATGAACGCGCCATGCACCAGATTGATGATGTTCATCACGCCCCACACGATCGAGAAGCCCAGCGCGACGATGGTCAGCACGCCGGCCAGCAGCAAGATATTGATGACGCTTTGACCGATGAGAATGCCAGACACGTTGCCTCCTCAAAGAGGCGTCCCGCGCTCTAAGCCAGAGCGCGGGACGAAGTGAGGTAATTTAACGCTGATCCCAGGCTTTGGCAGGGTACAAAAATTCGCCATTAGCGGCATCGGCGGGGAAGACCGTGTAGGTCTTGCCGTCCGGGTTGAGCTGCACCACGCCCATCGGTTTGACGATGATACCTTCGGGCGTGAACTTGATCGTGCCGTAGAAACTTTGCAGATCGAGCTTCGCCAGCGCATCGCGCACGGCCTTGGCCTCTTTGGTGCCCGCCGTCTCGATCGCTTTTTGATACGCCAGCAAGGCCGCCGCGCCTGAGGCCGCCTGATACGGCACGGTCTTATAGGCATCCGCGCCATACTTGGCCCGCATCATCTCGGCGAATTTTTGCGGCGTGCCAAACACATCCGCGCCCTGGAATTTCATCGCTTCGGTCCACGGGCCGATGCCCAGCACATAGTCCGCGTCTTTCACTAGCGTCGTGCGGAAATCGGGCGAGGTCGGGCCAACCGAGAAGGCATAGGCTTTGGCGTTGACCTTCTGATCTTTCAGGCCCTTCATGATCAAGATCGCATCGGCCGCATGGCCCGCGCCCAGGATGACATCGGGCGCTTTGGCTTTCACAGCGGTAATCAATGAGGAAACATCCTGCGTGTTGGAGGGATACTGCTCTTTGTAAACGACGTTGAAGCCTTTCGTCTTCGCATATTCTTCAACGCCATCGGCCACCTCGATCGAGAAACCGTCGTTCTCGACCAGAATGGCGACATTCTTTGCCGCCGGGTCTTTCGACGCGACGGCATCGAGCACGCTGCGCAGATAATAGGGCGCGGCGGGCAGCGTGCCAAAGATGTATTTGTAGCCGCGATTGAAAATCTTCAGGCCCGCGCCACCGCCTTCAATCATGGGGATTTCGTACTTTTCGGCAATGGCCGACGCGGAAAAAGTGGGATTCGTGCCATACGGTCCCAGCAGCAGATCGACTTTGTCTTCGGTCACCAGTTTCTCGACGAGTTGGGCGCTCGTATCGGGATCGCTGGCGTCGTCGTAGTATTTGATA
>JAGOBP010000133.1 GCA_017999195.1 Thermoflexales bacterium | reverse complement strand
ATGAGAAAACCCAGCGCCGATAGAAACGCCAGCGCGATCACTCCGCGTCCCGATCGGACCAGCTGCCGATCGAGCAGCGTGACAATCTCGATCGATTTGGCAACTTCCTCGACGATTGCCGCAATGACCAACACGCCTGCTAGCGCATACGACAGCGGCAGATTCGTCGCCATCGCCAGTAACGCCAACTGCACCATATACACCAGCGGAATCAGCACCAGGCTCAGCAAAAAGATCGACAAGTACGGACGATGTCGATTGAGCAGCAAAAAGATCGCATCGGCCACTTTGCGATACAGCGGCTTGTAACCGGTCAAATACTCTTCATTCAAGACGCGCGTGGCCGCATACAACGACAGGCCAAACAGCGCCGCCATCGGCACCACCGCAAACAGATACTCGCGCAAGCCAAACGGCTCGTCGCGATACATCTTCACCAGCAGCGTCAACGGCGAAATGTATGCCAGATCATTCACGCCCGAGAAAACGGCCGGAAAAATCAGATACGTCGTCGTCAACGCCGTTGCCAGCATCGAGATAAACGTGGTGTCCTTGAACGTGCGATACAACATGGGCACCATCAAATAAATCGCAAAGATGAACAAGATCACGGGAATCAAAATCGCCAGCGCCAGCAGCACATTACCGCCCGCTACCAGCGTCACGCTGGTGCCCGCCAACACCGAAAACACTGCATACGGCAGTAGTTTACCCAAAATGATTTGCAGCGGCGTCACCGGCGCGGACAACAGAATCGTCAACCGCCGGTTGATCTTCTCTTCCATGAAACTGCTGACAAAAAACACGCTGACAAACGACACCGGCAACAGATAGATAAACGCCACCAGCACTTGCGCAAACGGCAAGGGCGGCGTCAACAGCGACGGGATGATGATCTCTTTATCGTTGGCAGGATCGTATCGAATCTCGGGCAGTGTGCCGTTCGCTGCCCCCTGTAATTGTTCGCGCACCGCCGCATCGCTGATCGGTGTCGCCAACGCCAGCGGCGCGCCTGCCGTTGACGGCGGCTCAGCGGTCGGCAATAAATCGGCCAGCGCGCCCGGTTCAATCACGGCCTGGTTGGTGGTGGTAGTTGTGAGATAATTAACTTCAATGCGCAGCGGAAAGGCCAGGTCCAGCGCATAATCGGTGCTGAGGCGTGACAGTTCTTGTTGCTCCAGATAGCGCCGCAATGCGCCTGTGGCATAATCGGCCTTGGTGGTGCGCGCCGTGCTCACTTGATTGGCCGTCACATACGCATCGATCGTGCCCGCATTCAACTCGATCGCCGCCTCACTCGGCTCAAGCACGCGGACCACAAACCGCCGATCGGTGATCGGCGGCCCGTCGGGCGACACGCCGATGTGATACAGGCCCTGACCCAGATTCGGCCCGTCGCGAAAGGCCGCCGCCGAGATCAACGCCGCGACGCCGAGCAACATAAAGACCATCGGGCGCGACCGGCCGCTAAACCGGCCCCGCACTCGCCGCAATTCACGTTTGGCTATCGCTAAAATAATTCTCATTTTATCCGCAGGCTAAATCATGATCGAACTCAAGAACGTCACTAAACGCTATCGCGATTTCACCGCTGTGGACGATCTTTCTTTGCAGGTCAACGACGGCGAAATTATGGGCATCATCGGGCACAACGGCGCGGGCAAATCCACCACGCTCAAAATGATCGTCGGTCTACTCGCCCCGACGACGGGCACGGTCACAGTGATGGGCCACGATATGGAACGCGACGCGGTGGCCGCCAAACAAACGATCGGCTATCTGCCCGAAGAAAGCCCGTTGTACGACAACATGACCGCGCGCGAATACCTGCTGTTTTTCGCCGAACTGTACGGTCTGTCCAAAGCAGTGGTGCAGCCGCGCATCGATGACTTGCTGCACTCGCTTAAGCTCACCGAGCAAAACAAACTGACCGGCGAATTCTCCAAGGGTATGCGGCGCAAAGTGGCCATTGCCCGCACGCTGCTGCACGATCCGCAGTTACTGGTGTTGGACGAACCGAACTCCGGCCTCGACCCGCTCACGTCATTCTTCATCATCAACTACTTAAAAACGCTCAAACACCAGGGCAAGACCATTGTGCTCAGCGCGCACAACCTCTTCCACGTCGAATACATTTGCGACCGCGTGGCGATTCTGAAAGACGGTCGCCTGCTGGTCTGCGACACGATGGAGTCGCTGCGCGCCAGCCTGGGCCGCCGCGAATATCACGTCACCTTCAAGACCGACGAAGCGCTCACCTACGAACATCACGACGGCAACTACATCTTCCGCACCGACGATGTGGCTCAACTGGCGCATGTGCTCAATGACATCTCAGAGCACAACTGGGCGCTGGTTGATCTCTCGGTGCAGGAATCCGCGCTGGAAGAAATCTATGTGAAGTTGATGAACGAGTAGAAAAAGACGGATTAACAGAATGAAACGGATTCTCTACAAATATCCACTTATTCCGATAATCCGTCTTTTCCTATAGTCACAGCCGCATCCGACGTTACGGGTGCTTTCGGCGTGACATCCTGCATCAAGCCCACGCGCCGTGCGGCGCGGCCCGTCTCATCGGCGATGAAGAAGCCGCGATCAAGCATCGTCAAATAGTCGCCGTCTTTGCGCCGGAACCGATACGTCGTTTCATAACTCGCCAGATTTCCTTCGGCGATGTCCAGCACGCCCAGCAAATGCCCGCGATCCTCGGGATGCACGCGATCCGCCCATTGCGTCAGCCCGCCGTGCATCTGCGCCGAAGTGTAACCCAGCACCTCTTCGATGCCGCCGCCCCATAAAATCAGTCCGTTCTGCGTGTCGCCGTCGTAGATCAACTGTCGACTATGCGCCAGCGCCAGTTCATAGCGCAAATTCCATAATTCCGTTTGCTCCTCGGCCTGCTTGCGCTCCGTCACATCTTCGATGGTGCAATCCGCAAATTGCAGGCTCCCGTCGCAGGCCGCGTTGATGGCGCACAGCCGCGTCGTGCCGTCGCGCTTGCGCAAGCGCAGTTGCAGCGTGGTCGAACGGCTGTCCACGATCAGATCGTTGATGAACGTCTTCAGCGCGTCTTCGGCCGAAAACAGATCAAGCAGCGTAAACGCCGCCAGCGCCTCATCGGTTTCCAGCCCGAACATTTGCCGGAAAGCGGGATTGACCAATTCAAACTTGCCGTCCGGTGCCAACGAAACACGGCACACGCCAATCGGCACCCGCTCCATCAAACGCTGAAATTCGTTGATCTCGTCTTTCGGTTCAGGCGGGCTGTCTTGCACGGCCTGACTCAGATCAGCCAGATCAGAAAATAGCCCCGCCAGTTGGTTATTTAAGGGTTTAGGCGTCATGCGATGTTAACTCTCTAGCCAGCGCGCGATACTGCTCTGCGCCGCGCGTCGTGGGCGCGTACACGGTCACTGGTTGATGGTAAACGGGGCTTTCGCGCAACTTCGTGTCCACTTCAATCACGGTCTTAAACAACAGCGCCCCCACGCCCTGCTGCAACTGCTCGTAGATCACGCGCGAAATGTTATTGCGCCGATCGTACATCGTGACCAAGACACGATATTTCAACTGCGGGTTGGTCCGGGCACGCACGGCCTTCACCAATTCAATTACCTGCCGTAAAGCATGCGCCGCGTAATACTCGCACTGCATCGGAATCATCAACAGTTCGGCCGCCGTCAGGGCGTTCAGCGTCAAGGTCGCCAGCGTGGGCGGGCAATCGATCAGCACGGTGTCGTACACGCGCAGCGGCAATGCCGCCAGCACATTTTTTAAGTTGTATTCGTAATTGGCGCGGCTGTACAAAATCTTGTCTACCGTCAACAAGCCGCGCCCCGCCGGCACCAGATCCAGCCCAAACACCGACGTTTCGCGGCTGACACTCATCAGCGAGGCGTTGCCCAACAGTGCGTCTTCCAACGAGCGCCGCATCTCGTCCGGCTGCACGCCCAGCGACAACGTCAGACTGCCTTGCGGGTCGGCATCGATGAGCAGTACCGTCTGGCCCAGTTCGGCCAACGACGCGCCCAACGACAGACACGTGGTCGTCTTGGCGACGCCGCCCTTTTGATTGCCAATAGCGATAATCGAAGTCATAAGCCTTTACCAGTATACGGCAATCGCCACGCCCCAGCGTTACCGCTGGGTTACAACTGCCGTACTGAAAAACTCGCGCGCCAGCCGCGCACACGGCTCGCGCAACGTGCGATCATCATGCAGGGAGTGGCCGCCGTCGGGGTCGATTAGCAATCGGGCGTGAGGGATACGCCGCGCCAGTTCGTCGATTTCCTGGGGAAAAGTATGCTCGTCGTGCGCGCCGTGGATGATCAAACCAGGGCAAGTGATTTCACTCAAGCGGCCATGATACAGGTCTTCGCCCACCCGATCGTGCAGCGCCACCCAACCGCCCGCCCAGTTGCGGATGACCTGCGGCCAATACTCGTCGCCGTGATAAGCCGCCAACCGTTTTTGCGCCGCTTCGGGAATCAGCGTGGGGTCAAGCCAAATCTTGTCCATCGGGTACGTCGAGTCGGGCTTGCGGCAATACAGGTGACCGCCCTCGAAGATGAAGCCGCCAATCCGATCGGGCGCGAGCAAAGCCATAATCGCCGCGATGATCGCGCCGTCGCTGTGGCCCCACACCAAGACCCAATCGATCTTCAGCGCGTCGAGCAAGCGCAGCATGTCGCGCGCGTGTTGCCAGTGAAAGTCCGCGTCAAAGCCAACGACGTGCGTCGATTGACCGTAGCCGCGTCGATCGGGCACGATGAGTTGAAATTCATCGGCCAGCGTGCGCGCTACAAAATCGAAGCCGTTGACGGCCAATCCCCAGCCGCCGTGGATCAATAAGAGCGGTGTGCCTCCTGACGGACCGTGCAAGGTGTAATGCAGCGTAATGTCGCCGAGATCAATCAGCGGCATGGCTCAAGCTTTGGGCCGCTTGAAAAAAGCCTGAATCGCATCCGTGCGGCCATAGAAATGATCTTTGGTCGTCACGTTGATCAACTCCCAGCCCGCCTCACCCAGCGCATCAAATAACTCATTCATCAGCGGGCCTTTTTCCCAGCGTTCCAATTCTTCGCCGTCGGCATAGCGACCGCGCCAGCCCTGCTGATCTTGAAACGAGATGGTCAAGTATTCCCACTTGGGCGCATCGTCTTTCTTGGGCACGGCCTTGCGCCGAGGTGCGGTGCGCGGCGGAGCAGCCACCGTCCCGATGGGCGTTACGGGCTGATCGGGCGCGGCCACGTTCCCCAGGATTTGTCCTAATATATCGGGCGTTTCTTTGCGATCAGGCATCGTGCATGATCCTTTCCGTCAGCGCGGCATAATCCTCCGCGCCGGGCGAACTGGGCGCAAATTCGAAGATCGTTTGAGCGTAACCGGGTGCTTCCGATAAGCGCACGCTGTAACGAATGGGCGCGCACACTTGCGACGGATAATACGTTTGCAACTGCGCGAAGATTTCGTCGGACTTTTTCACGCGCCGATCGAAAAACGTCGGCACGATGTAGTTGAGTTTGAGGTCGGGGTGATAGCGTTGAATCGACGCGAGGCTTTGCGCGAAGTCCGACAGCCCTTGCAGCGTCATCACTTCCAGCGAGACCGGCGATAGCACTTCATGCGCGTAAAATAAGACGTTGACGGTCAGCGCATCCCAGCCGGGTGCAGCATCCAAGACGACGAAATCATACTGATTTTCAAGGGGCGACAGCGCTTCAGCCAACGTGCGTTCTGCGCCAAATTCTTTGCGCGCGATCAGCATCTTGAGTCCGGCCAGCGATTTGCCGCCGCCCAACACCCACAAATTTTCGCGCGCAGGCACGATGGCTTGATCGGGTGCGGCATTGCCTGCGGCCAGTTCCGCCAATCCGATGGTGGGTTGGCAGCCCAACATCTTGCCTGCCTGCCCTTGCGTATCGACATCGATCAGCAAGACGCGTTGCCCAGCGTTGGCTAATCCGGCGGCCACATTCACGGCCGTCGTCGTCTTGCCCACGCCGCCTTTGGTGAGAGCGACTGCGATTTTGCGCATGGCTCAACTCCGCTGGGGATACGGATTTTACCGATTGAAAACAATCTCACGCCAAGCCGCAAAGCGGCAAAGAAAATACCCTGAACCTTTGCGACTTTGCGGCTTGGCGTGAGTAGGTCTTTATCAACTCATCGCTTTTTGATACGCCGACATGGCCGCGGCCACGCCCGTACCCGACGTGAAACCGTAGCCGCATTGCGCCAGCGCCATCTCGATCGCGCCGATGGTCGCCAGCACGTCACCGAGGTTGGTCGGCCCCATGTGCCCGATGCGGAAATATTCGGGCTTGTTCGCGGGATGCAGGCCGCCCGCCAGCGTCACGCCCGCCTTCTGAACCTTGGGCAGCAGATCGGCTTGCGTGATGCCCTTGGGATACTTGGGCGCGCTCAACGTATGCGCGGCAACTTCGACACTGAGCGGTACTTGATCGAGTTCGAGCGCGCGGAAGGCCGCTTGCGCCGCTGCACCCAAAGCGCGATGCCGCTTGAAACGGGCCTCAAGACCTTCCGCCAAAATTTGCGTCAGGCTCACATTCAAGGCAACGACTAAGTTCACGGCGGGCGTGCCAAAGTAACTCGGCTTGCGCGCTTCGTAGGCTTCCATCACGGGCAACCAACTGGCCCAATCGGCATAGTAACTGGCCACCGGCGTTTTGCGCGCCTTGAAGGCCGCCATCGCGCGCGGCGAAGCAACGAGCAGCGCCAGCCCCGGCGGCACGCTGATCGCTTTTTGCGACGCAGTCAGCGCCACGTCGACGCCCCACTCGCTCATGCGAAATTCTTCGCCGCCGATCGAGCACACGCCATCGACCACGCACAACGCGCCGTACTGCTGCGCCAACTTCGCCAACGCAGGCACATCGGTCAAGACGGCCGTTGAGGTATCGACGTGCGTGATCGACATGACTTTGAATGGGCGTTGTTTTAAGGCATTTTCGACATCTTCGAGTGACGGGCGGCCGCCAAGCGGGGCGCGGACGTGCGTGACTTGCGCGCCGTAACGCTCCATGATCGCGCCCATGCGATCGCTGAAGAAGCCGGTATTGACGACCAGCGCCTTGTCGCCGGGTTCGATCAGATTCGCCACGGCAGAATCCATCGCCAGCGTGCCCGACCCGGCTAGCACGAACGGCTGCCCATCATCAGACAACCACACCTGGCGCAACTTCGTCAGGGCCAGCCCAAATTCCTCGATAAAATCCGGCGCGACGTGGCTTGTCGTGGGTGCGCCCAACGCCGCCAACACGGCGGGCTCAAACTCGATCGGGCCGGGGATCATCAACAGCGTGCGATTCTTCATGGCATAAATCCTTTCATGAGTTGATCGAAATAGTCGCGCAGAACTTCAGTGTGTAACGAAAACGCTAATTCTTCTGGTGCAGTAATTACCTTGATTTCAAGCGTTTCCTCATTAGGCACAAAGGGCGGTAAGTCGCCACGCCCGATCGGTTTTGCCAGCCCGAAAATCAGCAGGGTGCTATCGGGCGCACTGCGTACGCGAAATTCGCGGATGTGATCGGGCTTGATCATCAAGCCGGTTTCCTCAAGCACTTCACGTGCTCCAGCCGCCTGCCACGACTCGCCGTAGTTGATGTAGCCGCCGGGCAGCGCCAGCCAGCCGCGCTTCGGCTCGATATTGCGCCGCACGACGAGGACGCCGCCATCAATCGGGATGAGAACCACCGCCACCGGCACAGGATTTAGGAAACTGGTGTTGCCGCAAGCCGCACACGTTCGCGGCCAGGCCTGATCGGCTTCAAACACTTGTCCGCAATACGAGCAATGTGAATTCTTTCTGGGCATTGGCGGCACTCGGCAACGAGGATGGCTTGAAGTATAGGCGGTTCGGCGTGAAGTGGCAAATGCACCACTATAAAGTCAGGCGCGGCCACGCGTCACTTTGCTCGGCTTCCTCGGCCCAATTGCGCTTGCCGCTCCAACTCTCGATCGCAATCGCGTACACGCTGGTGCGCTTCAACTCGTGATCCGTGATCGGCCTGAATTCCTGCCCTGGCGTCATTGTGGGGAAATATTTCTTCAGCAGACCGTAGAGCGCGTGACGTTGTTCGTCGGTGTCGTTCGCCACGCGGATTGATCCAAAGGCGATCACGCTTTCATACTGGATCGAAAATTCAATCGCCACATTCGATGGCAAAAAGCGGCCAAACTCGCTGGCTTCAAAACACACCCGATCGTGCTTCTCCGCGTTGGCGCGCATCCGCCCCACGATGTTGGAGTGAAAATAGATCACGTGCCGCTCGGCGTCGTACCAGAAGTTCGTCGGCGTGATGAAGGGCTGATCGGCCCAGCGGGTCGCCACGTGCCCGATCGAGGCGTGGAGCAAAAACGCGCGGGTCCAGTCATCGCTCATGGCATTTTCTTTGCGACGTTGTTGATTGGCGGGTGTGACATCGAGGTTGTAATTCTTGGGCATATTTTCCTCGTAAGCATGAAGTGACCTGATTATACTTCGTGCGCTTCCGATTCTTCATCAGGTCCGACTTCGTGATATTCCTCACCGAACAATCCGCCGCTTGGCCGCACAGCCGCTTGCCTTTATTCCGCATTTTCAATAGAATGCCTAATACTCGTTGACAAGAGGAGATTGACTATGATAAAAGATTCTCAACCGTCTGCATTGAATGAACTGGATCGCGCCATTCTGGAGGCGCTGCAAACCGATGG
>JAGOBP010000132.1 GCA_017999195.1 Thermoflexales bacterium | reverse complement strand
GGCTAAACGTTCAGGGACATCACACTCTTCCAATTTCACTGGGATTAGAAAGATAACGTCGTCGGGTTTTTCTTCGGCCACGTCCAGCGCAACCTTAATTTCTTTCTGAACGTAACCCTCTTTATTGATTGAATGCTTTGACAGGCAGACCAACACGATGTCCGATTCGCGCACCGCCTTGGGAATCTCACGTTTCCAATCCTGACCGGGCAGAATATCCTCTTCATCCAGCCACGGCTCGAAGCCATCGGCGCGCAGGCGTTGATACAGATCGCGCACGGCGGGCTTATCGCTAGACGCATGGCACAGGAAGACGCGCAGCGCGCGAGATGAATTGGTAACGGGCTGAGGACGTGGCGCGGATAGGTCAACCGCGGGTGAAGTGGGGCGCGGCGCGGTAGTGACAGGCGCTTCGCTCTGTTGAGCAAGATACTTGGCGTATTGTTCAGGCCGTTCTTGCTGCAAAATTTTCAGCAACTCCGGCTCACGTTCACGCCTCTGCACGTGCTCGATCAACGCCTGGATGCGCTGCCCGCCGCTCATGCCGGTGGCGAAGGCGTTATAGACCTCGCGGAAGTAGTCGTAGCACAGCGCCGTGAATTCATCGCTGGTGAAGTGGTTAGTCAGGAACTTGCGCAAGTCGGCGGCGGTGGGGGACATGCTGAAACCTCAATGATGATTGAGATTGCTGCACGGCTGCGCCGCTCGCAATGACGATGATGCGCCCCATTGTAACCCATCCGCATTTATCTGTGTAATCCGCGTCATCTGTGTCCAGAAAACAAAACAGAGCAGGCCGCCCCCCGACGACCTGCTCTGACCAAAGTGCGTGTTACGTGTCCCCCCGATCACGCACCACGCAACACGCCCCCCGTTTCACTCATCAATCGTCATTCTCTTCCTCATGCGCGCAGCACCGATACTCCTGCGACTTCTCCAGCAGTTCGATCTTCTTCTTCAGCAGTTCGTTCTCCAACTGCTTGCGCTCCAGATCGAGTTGAATGGCCTTGTCCAGATTCGGCTCGCACACCTCGCACTCATCCAGGCAGCCCTTCACCATCACGCCGGGCGTCGGCAGCACGATGGTGCGCTCCCAGCCGTACAGGCGCTTGGCTTCCTGGGACACTTCGCCCGTCTTGGGATCGAGCAAACCGGCGGCGGCCAGTTCCTTATCGACGGCGGCCAGCGCGGCTTTGACGGCGTTGGCGGGCAGCGCGCCTTGATCGGCGGCAGCAAAGGCATTCGCGGCGAAGGCGGTGCGATTCACACCCTCGGTCAGGAATTCACGCTGAGCGGCCAGCACACTGGCGCGGGCGCGCTGCTCCACCTCGATGCGGTCTTTCGCAGTCGCCAGAATCCCGATCGGGGTGGCCGACACCCCACCGGCCGAGGTGGGCGGATTCAGATCGACGCCCGTCGGCGCGGCCGCATCGATCACATGCCGCTCGATCGCTTCCAGCGTCCAACGCACCGTCTGCGACTTGTTGATGCGGAAGAAGTAGAAGGTCAGCGCGTGGCACTGATTGGGATTCTTGAACACGCGCGAGGCCGATTCGAAGTGGTCTTGCGATTCGCCCTCGGTGTGCGTGCGGCTTTCCACTTCCCCGATGGAGATGGAGTTGGCCGCGTGCGTGCCCGTCTCCACATGGCGGCTGCTCGATTCGGCGTGCTGTGACAGCGAGCGCACAAAGGTGCTGGCCGAGTGGGCGTTATGCGAACTGCCCGACACCGACCCGCCGAAACTCACCAATCCGAACAGGCTGAAGCCGCCCCCCGCCCCGCCGCCAAACGACGACTCGCTGAAGTCGCTGGTGGCCTTGCTCTGATCGAGCACGCTGAGGTTGCTCATGGACTGCGCCATGCCCGCCATGTAGTACGACTCGGTAGACATGGACTGGTTGCGATACGACACCTTGCTTTCGGAATCGAAGGTGAAGCGACTGCGGCGGTCGCTGGTAAACAGGCGCACCTGCTCGCCGGGCAGCAGCGTGGTGGTGTAGGCCAGATCGCCCTTGGTCAGCGGGCCGGGGCAGCGCTCCAGTCGGAAGCGCAGCACCACTTCCACGCGGATGTTCTGCCGCGCCAGATCGCCCGCCAGGCGCGGTCGGAACGGCAGACGATAGCGGAAGTCCATCACGTCACACTGCTTGACGTCTTCCAACACGGGGCAGCACTCGGTTTGAAAATCGGTATGCTCAGACATGGGTCTCCTTTGACTTGGCTAAAGTTTAGGTGGCGATTCCGCCTGGCTAAGTCGGAATCAATGGCTGGTCGATGGGTGCAGTTTAGAAGACAGGCGTTTGCGCAACGTGATTTCAGCGTGTTTTGCCGCACGCCTCACCAAAAATCGCATCCTGAGCGGAGCGCAGCGGAGTCGAAGGACGATTTTAGGCGAGGGGCCGGGGGTCGAAGATGCCGCATGCTTCTGGCGGCGTGAGGTGTTTGTGAAAACACGCTCGATAAACGCGCGGCAGGTACGATGAAGGCCAGAACTTATTCAAGAGGAGAGGCCCAATGTTGTCCATGTCTGAAGCCATTCCCGAACGCATCGCCGACGTGTGGACCGAGCGCCTGCAAGCGCTGGACAGTCTGATGTACGCCATGAGCCGCGACTACGATACTCTGTCATTAGCCCGCTGGGACACGCTCAAACCGCTCATCCGTTGCCTGCAAGCCTACGGACGCGATCTGCTCACCTACTTCCACGCGGGCTTCATCACCCGCCGATTGGAAGTCTCCGACGACTACTCGCCGGAAGCGGTCTATTCCATTGTGCTTAATCAAATCGGCTACGATCTGGAAGTCTTGCAGCGCGCCGTGCAGCAACGCGCGTCGGGGTCGGCGGCGATGACGGAGACGTTAAAGGAAACGGACAAGCTGGCGTGGCTGGCGCTGAAACCCGCCATCGATGCGGGGCTGCTGCCCGCCGACACGACGGCCGTCACCTACTTCCAGAAGTCGCCCGTCAGCCGCGTCATTCCGTATGCGCCCGTCGCCCTGATCGGCGTACCGTACAGTTGCATGTCGGTTGCGCGCGATCATCTGGCGCTGCCGCACGAGATCGGCCATTACGTCTTCTGGCACGGGCAAGTGCCGGGCACCGGCCAGCCCTTACGGCAAGCCTTGCAGCGCGCGGCCTTTGAGGAATTGAAGCAGTGCGTGACGCTTGATTCGCCGGAGTTTCCAACGTGGTGCGCGGTCTGGCTGGAGGAATTATTCGCCGATGCCTACGGCGCGTTGATCGCCGGGCCGGTGATGGCGCTGGACTTTCAAGACCTGGCGCTGCACAGTTCGTGCGCCGACTTCACCACCAGCGACAACGATCATCCTGTGCCCATCCTGCGGCCCGAAATTTACAGCCGCGTCCTGTCCCGGGCGGCAAATGACACGCAGCGTTGGGCAGACTGGGCGGCAGCCTTGCGGCAACGCTGGCTTGCACGCCGCGCGCGCTGCGGCGGATCGACCACGTTTACCGTCAATGGCCGATCGATTCCGCTAAGGCACGCCCTATCCGCCAACGGCGATCAATCGCAACCCGTGGATCGTCTGCTCAACGTGATCACGACCCGGCTCGCCGGCATCCAGTCCGATTGGTGCGGCGACCTGAGCGGCCCGGTCCAACTCGATCGGTTGTTCGAGCAACAACGGGCCTATTTGCCCACCTTGCTGGCGACCGCCACCGCCGACCTCGATCCGGGTCCGGTCACGGCCACGCACTGGCTAAAGCAGGCTCAAAACGCCATCAAACTCAACTCCCAGGAGTTTGTCACCATCGACGTGTGGCGCAAGCATCTGGCCGCAGAGGGCTGGACAAGCGAAGGCCCGGATAACCGTTGGCCGTAAAACAGTCCCTGCTTAAGCCGCCGGGTACGGCGCGATGAGTGTGAGCAGTTGAATCGTTACGAAAAATAAAGCCCCGCGTACTGGCGGGGCTTTATTTTTTTGCAATCAGGCGGTCAACTCGCGCAGCGTCGCCAACAGCGGATGCGCCAACGGCTCGGCCAGCGCCACTGCCTCAGTCCACAGCGCCTGGGCCTCCGCTCGCTGTCCCAGCCGATCATAGACCTGGCCCAACAAGTGCGTCACGTAAATCGTCCCCCAGCCGTCCTGCAATTGACGGCACAGCGCCAGTCCCAGGGTGGCATTCTTCCTGGCCGACTCCAATTCACCGCGATCGGCGTCCAGTTGGCTCAAGCGATAGAGCGCCTTCGCCTGCGACTTGCGATCGCCCATTTGCCTGAACAATCCCAGGCTGTGCGCGGCTTCGTCATACGCCAGCGCAATCTTGCCCTGCAAACGATGCACCTCAGCCAGGATGTATAACGCCGACGCCCGATCGGTGTCGTTCCGCAACGCGTCACACCAGCCCACCGCCTGCCAACAGTACTGCTCGGCCCGCTCGGTATCGCCCCACCCGTGCAGTGCAATATCGGCCAGCAAGAGCAGCGTCAAGATGCCGTTGGCGCGATCGTTGGCCGCCTGCTGAACTTCAAACACTTGCTGCGCCAATTGATTCGCCGTTTCAAAGTCGCGCTCATAAAACGCCACGACCGATTGTCGATAGCGCACCTCGGCCAGCGGGCAACCGTCGGGTAACGACTCCAGCATCACTTGACTGGTCGCGAGCAGCCGCTTGGCTTCAGCATAATCGGCCAGTTCGATGGCGACGCGGGCCAGTTCAGACTGCACACCCGCGAGGTTGGATTGATCGTCCAGTTCGCGATACAAGTCTAGACTGCGCTCCAAGTACGTGCGCGCTTCATCATAGTCGGCTTGTTCAATGCACGCGCGCCCCCAACTGCGCCAGGTGGCGGCCTGCGCCTGCACATCCTGCTGCGCTCCGGCCGCATCGATGGCCCACGCCCCGCAGCGGCGCAGATCAGAAAAGTGCCCCAACGCCGAACCCGCCTCGCGCAGCACCGCCGCGTAATCCAGCACCACGCGCCACATCTCCAAACCGTGCGCCGTCTCCAGGCCGGACATCAAGTTGATCCAGTCCTCATCCAGCACGGCAAACTCAGCCTGATGTTGCCGCGCATACACCAGATAATATTGCGCCATACGCATGCGCGTCAAATCCATTGGCGTGGTGTTCAGCGCCTCATCGATCTGCCCTGCATTCAACTTCTCCGTGATGTACTGCCGCAGCAAACTGTGCATTTCAAAGCGGCCCGCGTGGCCGCGCCGCAGCAGCGACTTGTCCACCAGCGTAAACAACAGCGACAACGGCGCGCCTGCCACCTTCTCGGCCGCCTCGCGCCGGAAACCGCCCTGAAAGACCGCCAATTTCTTAAACGCCTTCTGCTCGTCGGCCGACAGCAAGTCCCACGAATATTCAAAGGCCGCGCGCAAACTGCGATGCCGCTCCGGTCGATCACTGGCCGACGTAGCCAGCAGGTCCAGGTTGCGCGCAATCTGCTGCACGATCTCCTGACACGTCAACACGCGCACCCAGGCCGCCGCCAGTTCGATGCCCAGTGGCGAACCTTCCATCAACTGGCAAATGCCAATCACCTCCGCCCGATCGGCCTCCAGCGCGAAGCGGGCATCCATGCGGCGCGCGGTCTGCGCAAACAGCCGCACGGCCGAGGTGTCCAGCGCGCTGGGGTCGGTCGCACTGGCCGGATAATCCAGGCCGCGAATCTCGACGATCCACTCCCATTGCAAATGCAGCCGCTCGCGCGACGTCGCCAAGACTTTGACCTGTGGCGCAGCCGTCAAAATATCGGCCAGCAGATCAACCCCGTCCAGCAAATGCTCAAAGTTGTCGACCACGAGCAGCAAGTGCTTATCGCTCAGATAACTCAGCAGTTGGGTGCGCGGATCAGCCTGCCACGGCACGGGCAAATTCAACGCCTGCGCGATGGCGGGCGCGATGAGGTGTGCGGCCGAAATCGGCGCGAGGGGCACAAAAAACACACCGTCGGCAAATTCGCTCAGATGTTGCTGCGCCGCTTCCAGCGCCAGCCGCGTCTTGCCGATACCGCCCGGCCCGGCGATGTTGAGCAGGCGGCACGCCGGATCGCCCCGCAACCGATCGTCGATCTCGGCTAATTCGCGCGTGCGGCCCACAAAGGCGGTGGCCTGTGGCGGCAGGTTGTGAGGGATAACGCGCGGCACGACGGGCGCGGCCGGCTCGATCGGGTTAGCGGCTTCGATCGGGGCTTGAATATCCGGCGCGCCGTAGGGTGATCGACCTTGCGACAATTGTTTGTACAGCGCGCGCGTTGGCTCGGACGGTTCAACATCCAGTTCTTTGCGCAGCGCCTCGGCGCAGCGTTGATAGACGGCCGCGATACCGGCCGTGTTGCCCAGATGATAATGCGCGGCCAGCAGCGCGCGATAGGCCGACTCGGGCACTTGCCCCTGCGCGATCCAGTGCTCGGCCCATTCCAGCGTCTCGCGCCAGCGGCGCTCGGCGATCAGGCGCTCGATGAGCAGTTCCATCTTGCGCTCGAAGGTGGCCTGCCAGCGTTCACGCTCCAGCGCGATCCAGTCCTCGTAAAAGCCGGGCAGAAACTCGCCCGCATAGACGGACACGCACGCCATCAGCCCTTCAGTCGAGGGGTTCGATCGGGTGTTGTAGTCCAGCGCTTCCACGTCCAGTTGATACGGCGCTTCGGCGTTGAAGGCAATCGCCAGATCGTCGGCGTTGAGGTATTCGCCGCCGATGGCTTTGCGGATGCGCCACAGCGCGTGGCGCAAATTACTGCGGGAATTGGCATCGCTGGCGTCGGGCCACAATAAACCGGCCAACTTCTCGCGGCGAATGGCCGTGCCCGCGTTGAGGATGAGGTAGGCCAAGAGCGCCTGCGCCGGGCGCGACTGAAGTTCGATCGGTTGATCGTCGCTGGATAGGTTGAATTGGCCGAGGAGTTTAACGTGAAGCATACTCCTGCAAGTATATCACGCCCAATTCAAGCGCGAGCAGCCACCGGGGACATTCAATGCGTGACCGTAAACAAGCCGATCGCGCGGCCGACGATCAAGGCCACCACCATCAACGAATTGAGGGTCTGCGTCATCGCCAGAATTTTGAAGCGGTACGAGAGGATGGACACATCGTTGGGACCCAGCGAGGTGCTGCTGCCAAACGCGGCAAACAAATAATCCAGGAAGCCGGGCCGCCAGTGTTCCCAGCCCGGAATCGGCTCTTCCTGCTGCTTGAATAGCATTTCGATGCGCCGGGCGCGCGTGGTGCCGCGCCGATCCGGCCCGCCCGCATCCAGAATCCAGAACCAGATCGTAAACACGATCCAGTTCATGGTCCAGACCAGCAGCGCATCCACCAGCAGCAGCGCCGCATCGCGATTGCCCTCGCGCTTGGTGATGGAGAAGAGCAAATCGAACACGTAGTTGCTGACGTTGAACGTGGCGATGCCGTTCGCGATAAAGAACACCCAGCGAATCACTCGCTCCCGATCGAACAACCAGCCGATGAAGGCCACCACAAACATCAGGCCAAACAGGCCGAAATCCGGCAAGAGCACGTTGGCCACCCGATTGAAGCCGGACACGTCGATGTTGAGCCGGGCCACAATCGCGGTGAAGTCCAGCGCGTCCGACACGATCCAGTTCAACAGGCCCACAATGGCCAGCGCGATCAGGCCGGGCAGGTTGCGGCGACGTTCAGTGTAGAAGTGGCGAAGTTGAGTCAGGCGCATGGGGCAACTTTCATATGGGTTGAAGTCGAGTATAGCATACGTAGCAATCTGAAACTCTAGACCAACCGGACACAAACCGGGCGCGCAATATCCCTCGCGAAACGCATACTTTCCCCCATTATAGCCGTCGACGCAATGAGATTGCAAGCAATCTGCAACCATCTCGAAACGCTCAAAGCACCCAATTTCTGTCACAATCAACAAGACTAAGCTCAAAGTGTATCAGGTGATGGTGATGCTGCGACTGTTTTTGCTGCGCTTCCTGGAAAGTTATTTTCGACACCGCTTTCTTAACTTGCTGCCGATCGCGCTCTTGATCGGCGTGAGCGTGCTCTCGGTGTTGAAGGTCAAGCCCGTCTTCATCTCGCGCGGCGGACTGTACGTCCAGAAAGAATCGCTGCTGGCCTCGCTCACTTCGCTGAATGATACCGGCTTTGCCTGGGTCACGCCCGCCGATGCCACCGTCGATGAGATCAAAGAAATGATCCAGACCGACGCCTTTGCGCGGGCCGTCATTGAGCAGACCGATCTGGAAACCGAACTGGCCGCCGCGCCCGGCGATGCCGATCAAATGTATCAGGGCGTGCGCATGGCCGTATGGGTGCAGGCGCTGGGCAAGAACCTCATTCAAGTCGGCGCGACGCACGGCAAAGCCGAGGTGGCCTATCAACTGGCCGCCGCCACCGTCGAAACGTTTTTGCAATGGAAGATCAACACCGACCAGCAAGAAAGCATCTCGGCGCAGGCCTTCTTTGCCGATATGCTGAAGGCCTATGAAGCCGATCTGGACACGGCTCGCCAGGCCATGCAAGGCTATCTGGAAGATCATCCGGCCCCGTTGCGCGGCGATCGGCCCCCGGCGGAACTGCTGGAAATCGATCGGTTGCAGGCCGCCATCACCGTCGCGGCCGATCGGCTGGGCAACGCCCAGGAAAAAGAAGAAAGCGCCCGGCTGGCGATGGCGCAGGCCGAAAGCAAAGCGCGTCAAAGTTATCTCGTCATCGATGCGCCCGCTTTTCCGTTTACGCCGGAGAATTCCAAGAAGACGGCCGTGATGGGCGCGGTGATTCAGGTCGTGGTGGGCGTCATTCTCGCTCTGGTGCTGATTGTGGTGGGCGGCCTGATTGATCGC
>JAGOBP010000131.1 GCA_017999195.1 Thermoflexales bacterium | reverse complement strand
TACACGCCCGCCGTGCGCCGCCTGGCCGAACTGCTGGACGATGTGGACGAGAATGTGCAGCAAGCGGCTGTGTGGTCATTGGGCCAAATCGGCGGCGACAAGGCGCGTCAACTGCTGCAAGCCGTGCTGCTCAGCGACGCCGAACATCTGCACGAAGACGCCGAAGCCGCCCTGGACGAACTGGAATTCAAGGGCAACAACCTCGACTTCACGTTGATGGATTTCGAGGATGACGACGAAGACGAGTGGGTGCTCGATCAGGATCCTGACGACGACGAAGACGCTTGAGCGGCTCGCTCGTGAGCATCCTGCTCGCCATTCTGGTTCAGGACATTCTGCCGATTTTTGTGGTCATCGGCCTGGGGTGGTTGTTTGCGCGCAGGACGCACCCGGATATTCGCATCTTATCCAAACTGACGTTTTACGTCCTCAGTCCCAGCCTGGTCTTTTCATCGCTCATCAAATCCAATGTCGAAGGCGGCGAGGTTATTCAGATCGCTGCCTTTGTCGTCGGCTTGACCATCGTGATGGGTGTGCTGGCTTTTGGCGCAGCGCGCTTGATGCATTTTGACGCGCGTCAGGTGGCCGGTTTTGTGCTGGCCGTGACCTTCGTCAATGCGGGCAACTACGGTCTGGGCGTCAATCGCCTGGCCTTTGGCGCAGAAGCCGAAGCCCGCGCCATCATCTATTTTGTCACCAGCAGTGTTTTGGTTTACACTGTAGGCGTGCTCATCGCCACCGGCTTCAAAGGCGGCTGGCGCGGCACGTTGCGGCAACTGGCCGGACTGCCGCACGTCTATGTTCTGGTGGTCGTGCTCATCATTCGGGCCACCGGCTGGCAAGTGCCCGAACCCATTCTGGAAGGCATCAACTTTCCGGCGCAAGCCACCATCCCGTTGATGCTGCTGTTGTTGGGCATGCAGTTGTCCGGCGTATCGGTCGGCCAATATCGACGGCCCGCCCTGGTGGGCAGCGTGCTCAGTTTGCTGGTCGCACCCCTGATGGCCTTTGGACTGGCAGGCGTCATCGGCTTGAGCGGGTCGGCGCGACAGGCCGCCATTCTGGAAGCCAGCATGCCCGCCGCCGTGATCAATACCTTGCTCGCAACTGAATTCAATGCCGAACCCAAACTCGTCACCGGCACGGTCGTTATCTCAACCTTACTCAGCCCGATCACGCTGACGATCATCATCGCCCTACTTCAAAATTCATGATACGCCGTCTATTGCTGCCGCTGCTGATTACCCTGGTGTCGCTGATCGCCGTCGAGCGGTCGCTGGCCGATCGGTTGCACGCCGAACCGATCACGTTTGAGTTTTCCGAACCGCAGTATCAATTTGCCGAATGGCTGGCCTTCTCGGCACGTGCTTCCGGTTCGATCTCGATCACGCAAGCCACGGTGTATTATCAAACGGGCAGCGCTCTGCCGGTCAGCCAACCCGCCGATGAATTTGCGGCGGCCACCGAGGTCGATCTCGCGGCCACGATCGAGTTTGCGGTCGCCCGGCCGGCCGCCTTCAGCATCATCACCTACTGGTGGGAAGTCGTCGATGTCGCCGGCAACCGGCAGCAGTCGGAACTGCGCACCTTCAAATACATCGACAATCGCTTTGTGTGGCAGTTGCTGGATGAAGGCCACGCGCGCATCTACTGGTATCAAGGCGATTCCGCGTTGAGCACTTCCGCGGCCAAATGGGTGGCCGATACGCTGCCGCGCCTTGAACAGCAGTTGGGCACCAAGTCGCCCGACAAGTTGGACGTGTACATTTACGCCGCGCTCGATGATCTGCGCAGCGCGATCGAGTTGGCCGGGCGCGATTGGTTGGGCGGGCAGGCGCGGCCAGAGTTGGGCGTGGTGCTCATCGCCGTGCCGCCCGGCCCGGAAGCCGATCTGCAACTGCGGCGCGATCTGCCGCATGAGTTGACGCATCTGATGATGTATCTGGCGGCTTATCCGCGCTATGACGCCGTGCCCGCGTGGCTGGACGAAGGGCTGGCGACGTTGAACGAAGCCGAACCCAATCCGGCGCAGGCGGTGGCATTGCAGAAAGCCCTGGAGGCGGGGCAAGTCCCGTCGCTGGAGGCGTTATGTGGCGCGCTGCCCATCGACGCCACGGAAGTGTTGGCGGCTTATGCGCAGAGCCGGGGCGTGGTGCAACAGATTGTGGATGCTTATGGCAGCACCGGCATTCAGGCGCTATTGGCCGCCTATCGCGATGGCGCGTCGTGCGCGGGTGGCGTGGAGCGCGGTCTCAACACCACCCTGACCGGCCTGGAATTGAAGTGGCGCGCGTCTCTCAGCCCGGACAACGGCGCGTCTACTTTAGCCAAAGGCTTTGGCCCGTGGCTGATTATTTTGGTCGTCGTTAGTGCTCCATTGATCGTCATGCTGACAAGCCGTAAGCGAAGTTGATGGGGGATTGGTCAACTGGTGATCAGTCGATTGGTAATTGGTGAATCGGTTACGCATTACGCTTTACGCAGTACAACTATCTCACTCTCTCACGACTCCACCCGCCCACGCTATGACTAACGTAATCTTCATGGGTTCACCGCAATTCGCGGTCCCGACATTAGACGCCTTAATGCACGCCTACCCCGTGCTGGCCGTTTACACGCAACCGGATAAGCCCGCCGGACGCGGCAAGACCCTCACCGCTGTGCCCGTTGCACAGTGGGCGGCCGCACACCACCTAGCGATCTATCAGCCGCGTTCGTTTCGCAAAGACCCCGCCGCGATTGAACACCTGCGCGCCCTGCAACCCGATGTGATCGTCGTGGCCGCCTATGGCCTGATTTTGCCGCAGGCCGTGCTGGATATTCCGCGCTTCGGCTGCGTCAACGTGCACGGCTCGATCTTGCCGCGGCATCGCGGGGCCGCGCCCATCGCGGCGGCGATTCTGGCGGGCGATGCGGAGACCGGCATCACCATCATGCAGATGGACGCGGGCATGGACACCGGCCCGATGTTGTCCGTCGGGCGCGAACCGATCCGATCGGATGACACAACGCTTTCATTGGGCGAACGCATGTCGCACCTCGGCGCACAGTTGCTCATCGACACGCTGCCCGGTTATTTGAACGGTTCGATCAAGCCGCTAGCCCAACCAGCGGATGGTGTCACCTACAGCCCCAAGATCAACAAGTCCGACGCGC
The DNA here is from genome assembly GCA_017999195.1 of Thermoflexales bacterium. Taxonomy (GTDB): domain Bacteria; phylum Chloroflexota; class Anaerolineae; order Fen-1058; family Fen-1058; genus JAGOBP01. The sequence goes on along the minus strand of JAGOBP010000131.1, from coordinate 5,650 downwards.
AAATCGATTGGACGCGCTCGGCGATTGAGATCGATCGCGCCGTGCGGGCCTACATGCCGTGGCCGGGCGCGTTTACCGAGTGGAATGGGCAGTTGGTGAAGGTGTTGAAAACGGGGATTAGGGATCAGGAATCAGGGATTAGGGATCAGGGAACCGTGATCCGATTGGCCGATGGCGCGATCGGGGTGGTGACGGGCGACGGCGTGCTCGAACTGATCGAGATTCAACTGGCGGGCCGCAAGGCCATGTCGGCGCGCGATTTTGTGCGCGGGCAGCCCAATTTCATCAATGCACAATTCACACGGCATAGTGCTTAATCACGCAACACGCACTACGCACCATGGAGGACAGCATGCGACTGCAAAACAAGAAGATTGCGTTTCTGGTGGACGAAGGCTTTGAAGACCTGGAATTCTGGGTCACCGTGATGCGGTTGCGCGAAGAAGGCGCGACCGTGATCGTGGTCAGTCACGACGGGCCGAAGACCTATCGCGGCAAGACCGCATTGGAAGCCGCCTCGGTGACGAACCTGGCCGCGCTCAATCCCGCCGACTTCGATGCGGTGGTCGTGCCCGGCGGCTGGGCGCCCGACAAAATGCGGCGCTATGCCGACGTAAAGAACTTCGTCAAGGCCATCTATGACGCGGGCAAGATCGTCGGCCTGATCTGCCACGCCGGATTGGTGGGCATTTCGGCCGACATCGTCAAGGGACACACGGCCACCGGCAGCCTGGGCATCAAAGACGATCTGGTCAACGCGGGCGCGACGTGGGTGGATCAGGCGGCCTTCCGCAGCGGCAATCTGGTGTGGGGGCGCGTCGTGGCTGACATCCCCGACTTCTGCCGTGAGCTCGTCGCGGCGATTGAGAAGCCCTAATCCCGCACAGTACGCACCACGCAGTACGTGTTCCGTGGTGCGTGGTGCGTGAACTTTCCTCATGAACATCCTCATCATTGGCGCAGGCGCGATTGGCGGTTATCTGGGTGGCAAGTTGGCCGCGCAGCACAACGTCACGATTTATGATCGCGCCCGATTGGTGGACGCGATCCGCGCGCGCGGCCTGCACCTCATCGAACCTGAAGGCGAAGCCACGGTCACTAACCTCAGCGCTTTTACTTCGCTCGAAGAGGTGTTTGCGCACACGCCGCGCTTCGATCTGGCGCTGTGCTGCGTCAAGGCCTATGACACTGCGGAGGCCATCGCGCCGCTACGCCCGTATACGGACCGCATCGAGCGCTGGTTGACGCCGCAGAACGGCGTGGCCAATGAAGAACTGCTGGGCCAACTCTTCGGGCGCGAAAAGGTCATCGCGGGCACGGTGCTGAATCCGATCTCGATTCCCGAAATCGGCGCCGTGCGTCTGGAAATGCGCAAAGGCGGGCTGGGTCTGGCCCCGATCGAGCCGGCGCACCCGATCGGGCCGGTGGTGGACGCGATTGGTTCGATCGGTTTGCCGTTGCGCGTGTATGCGGATTATCGCGGCATGAAGTGGAGCAAGTTGCTGCTCAATCTGCTGGGCAATGCCACCTCGGCGATTCTGGATATGAATACGCTGGAAGCCTTTGCCGATCAGCGCGTGTTCGCCATCGAGGTGGCCGCCCTGCGCGAAGCCATCGCCGTGATGGATGCGCTCAAGGTTAAGGCCGTAAATTTGCCGGGCTATCCCGTGCCGCTGTTGGTGCTGGCGCTGCGCTATCTGCCGCTGGCCGTGTTGCAGCCGGTCTTGCGCCGCATGGCTAAATCGGGGCGCGGGGCGAAACTGCCTTCGCTGTTGATCGATCTCAACGCGGGCCGCCCCAAATCAGAGATCGATGATCTCAATGGCGCAGTCAGCGCGGCCAGTCAATCGAGCGGCGTGAAGACGCCCGTCAACGATGCGTTGACTGCGACCGTGCGCGATCTGGTTGCCGGGAAATCCGATCGAGCCGCGTGGCGACGCCAGATCGATCGGCTGGTTACATTGACAAGCCGTTGAGGCTTGGTTATACTCGCCGCATCTTTTTATCGAGGTTCGCTGATGCCGCCTTCCATTCAAACGCTGATGTTGGAGCGCATGCCGCAGGGCTTCTCGCCGGAACTGGCCGAAGGTGTAACGGCCACGGTGCAATTTGATTTTAGCCAGGACGACGGCGGATACTACGTGGTGTCCATCGCCGACGGCCAGTGCAGCGTGCGCGAAGGCACGGTCGAGCAGCCCGACGCGACGATGGTGGCGAGCCAGGCGACGTATCTGGCGGTGGCCGACGGCAGTTTGAATCCCATGACGGCGTTTATGACGGGCAAGCTGCGCGTGTCCGGCAATTTGCCGCTGCTGATGCGGTTTCAGCAGATGTTCAAGCAGGTACTGGATCGCTGATTGACGTACAACGAAAATTCCTGATCAAATCTCAAGACCCGCTCCGGCGGGTCTTACTGTGTGTGGTGACAGATGACAACCCGTCAACGCGTAATTTTGATCACCGGCGCATCGTCCGGCATCGGCCAACTGTGCGCCACCCTTTTACACCAACGCGGCTATCGCGTGTACGGCACCAGTCGCCGGGCGGCCGTCAGTGCGCCCTACCCCATGCTCGAAATGAACGTCGATGAGGACGACTCCGTGCAGCGCGGCATCGAGCGCATTGTGAGCGAGACCGGCCGATTGGATGGTGTGGTCAACAATGCCGGCTACAGTTTAGTCGGCGCGGTGGAAGAAACATCGATAGAGGAAGCGAAGGCGCATTTCGAGACGAATTTTTTCGGAGCGCTGCGCGTGTGCCGCGCCGCCCTGCCCGTCATGCGCCAACAGCGACGCGGCCACATCGTCAACATCAGTTCATTGGGCGGCGAGATTGGCCTGCCGTTTCAGGGCATCTATTCGGCGACGAAGTTTGCGCTAGAAGGCATGACCGAAGCGCTACGGCTGGAAGTGCGGCCGTTTGGCATTCACGCGGTGTTGATTCAGCCTGGCGATTGCGCCACCGGCCTCACGGCCAGCCGCCGCAGCACGGCGGAATCGTTGAACGGCACAGCGTATCAACCGCAATTTAGCGCGACCGTCAAACGCATTCAACAGGATGAGGCGCGCGGCGGATCACCGATCGCGGTGGCGCAGCTGCTGGACCGCATCCTCGCCGCCCGATCGCCCAAGCCGCGCTATCGCGTGGGACCGTTCATCGAGCAGTTGGCGGTGATCGCCAAGCCTAATCTGCCCGGCAAGGTGTTTGACTGGCTGATGCGGCAGTTTTATGCGCTGCCGTAAAGAATCACGCCCGCGTGTCCGGCGGCATGGGAGCCGCCTCTGCTGCACCGTTTGCGTGGCGTGAGTTAATTTATGGCGCGCTGAAGTTGCGCATGCTGATGGGCAAATAGACGCGCGCGTTCGCCGCGAGGATCGATCGGGTGAGGGGCTGCGTGAATTCGGTGGCCGAGAGGCTGACGGTGTGCCAGCCGGTGATTGCCGTCGTGAATGACCACTGATAATCTATGATCGGATCAAGAAATTCGCTGAAATTCAAGGTGATTGAGAGCGGCAGGCCCAACGGATCGGTCAGCGTGGCGGTGGGTTCGCTGAGCGTGATGGGCGAGTGCAGCGTCAGCGTAATCCATACCGGCTGAGTGTCCGTCACTTCGCCAGTCAGCAACAACTGATCTTGCTGAATCGTCAACGGGATGACGGGCACATCCACCGTCTGCACAATGGGTGCAGCCAATTCCGCCGCCGACAAAGTCACGATGTGCCGCCCCGCCTGCTGCGGCACAAAGCGCCAGTGCGCGAACGATGTCGCATTCGTTTCCGTCGTGTCCACCCACTCGATCGGTTCGCCCGAATCCACAGTCGCTGTGACTTGTGTCAACGATACCGGTGTTTGCACCGCCAGTGTGGCTGTTACCGGCAGCGGCCACTGACCTTCAACTGCGGCACTGAAACTGATGGGAAAACTGTATTCCAAACTCGCGTCGTCGAAGTAGGCGGCGTTGAATTTGGCGGGCATAATCGTGACCGCGCGCAAGAACAGTGTGACGGTGTGCGCCTGCGCCACCGTCACCACCGGCACAGTTGACGAGTAATAATCGTACGGTCCCCACCACGGATTGGCCTCGTCCCAGTTCCAGACCACCGTTGGGGCGCGCGGCTCAGTGCCGCCGGTTGGATCGATACCGACCAGCATGTGATTGCTGTCGTCGGCCCAGAAGCCGGCCGGACAGTCGGCATCATTCGGCCCTTGCAGCGACAGGGCCATGTCGGGCGTCATCGAACCATCGGTGGGGAACGGATTGCAGCTGCTGACCCACGCCTGAAGCCATGCGCTGGCGGTCACCACCGCGCCAATCGGGATGTTGCTCACGCTCTGATAAAACGAGACATCCTGATTGCCATAGCGTTTGCCCGATTCGACCGCATGCTGCCCGCTATGAATGCGCGGCGGCATGTTGCTGGCGCAACAATACGGCCACTCGGTCACGCTGATCACATTCGTTTCGGGCTGATAAAACCGGAATTGTTCCGGTGTGCCCCAGTCGGGGACTGGCGCTGTATCGGTGTACCAGCGAATCTGCCAGCCGTTGGGCACACGGATACTATCGCGACCGGGGTAATAGTAGAAGCCGTCCTCGAAACCGGGGTTGATGAGGAGATTGGCCGCGTGGGCCGCGCCGGGCCGATCGGGGTGCGCCAGAACGATCGGCGCGGCCTGACGCCCGATCAGATCGATCAACACTCCGATCGCGATCAGCCCCAGCCCGATCGATAACACACTGCCCAGTAGTCGGCGCATTCTAAGGGAATAACCGCCGCGCCTTCACTTCAGATACGGCATCGGGGCGGAAGCGATACAAACGCGCGGGCCGCCCCTCGCCCGAGCGCACTTCATCCAGTGGCTCGATCACTTGCGCTTCCATGATGCGGCGGCGGAAGTTGCGCTTGTCCAGCGGTTCGCCCAGCACAATTTCATAGGCTTTTTGCAGTTCGCTCAGCGTGAACTCCGGCGGCATCAGGCGAAAGCCAACGGCGGAATACTCGATCTTGTAACGCAGGCGCGTGACCGCATACTGCACAATCTCACTGTGATCGAAGGCCAGTTCCGGCATGGAGGTCAGCGGCCACCACTGGGCATCGCCCGTGTCCGAGCCGCCGTGGACCGTCAACGGCGCAGGCACCAGCGCGATGTACGCCACGCTGATCACGCGCCCGCGCGGATCGCGCTCCAACTCGCCAAAGGTGTACAGCTGCTCCAAGTACACGTGCGACACGCCGGTTTCCTCTTCCAACTTGCGGCGCGCGGCAGCCTCCAGCGCTTCATCGATATTGACAAAGCCGCCGGGCAACGCCCACTTGCCGCGATACGGTTCGGTCTCGCGTTTGATCAACAGCACTTGGAGTTCGTTATCGCGCAGGGCGACGATGACCACATCCACCGTCACCGACGGCTTAGGGTACTTCTCTATCATGAACGGGCCTCGATATTCGTGTGTTCTTTACACGAATGTACTTCCGATGGAGAGCCTTGTCAAGTGAGGAGTGTCACGCCTGACGGGTGTCAGGCTCGCAGGCGCGGGAACAGGCGGGGGACACGGCGTTGATAGTCGCGATAAGCGTCGCCGAATTCGCGCACGAGCTTGCGCTCTTCAAAGAGCGATCCCACGAAGAAATACACGTGGATGCCCACG
>JAGOBP010000130.1 GCA_017999195.1 Thermoflexales bacterium | reverse complement strand
CTGCTTGTTTGAGTTCAAGTGCGCGAAATCGCCGGGCTTCTTTCCAATCGTGGGGAAATGACGTAGCGTTCATGTCCCCATAGCTGCCGCAATCGAAAAAGTTTAGCAAATCATGCAAAGGTCAGTAGATGGAGGACGCGCGAGTGGTCTGGGCGTATACTGGCTTCAAATTCCAACCAGGAGTCAGATCATGAACGACACGACCAATGCCTCAGCCCCTTCAACCGAATGGACTTCGGCGCGTGAGGAACATCGGGAACTGCGCCGACAGTGGCGAGCCGAACGCCGGGAAGCGCGTGCGGGCGGTGCGTGGGTGGCCGGCGTAGCCTTCATCGGTCTGGGCGTCATCTTGATGTTGCAAAACATGGGCGCGGTTGAACTGCACAATGCCTGGGCGCTGTTCATCTTGATCCCGGCGGGTGGTTCATTTGCGGCGGCTTACGGGACGTATCGCCTGAACGGCGGGCGGGTCAACTCCTCGGTGCGCGGTTCGATCTTCAGCGGCTTGTTCTTCATGGCGTTGACCGCTTTCTTCATGTTCGATCTGGACTTGAACAAGTGGTGGCCTACGCTGCTGATTCTGGCCGGGGTCGGCGCACTGGCAAATGCCGTATTGCCAGACTAACGGCGCGATTCGTACTCTGATCACAGAGACCCTCGACCCACAACCGGGCGAGGGTCGTTTGTTGCTTCACTCGGGCCGATTGGAGACTGTCGTTCTCCGTACAAGGCGGCTGATCTATCCGTCTTTGGTCTGACGACAACCGGACGCGGGCAGGGTAAACTGGTCGCTGTCAAGCATGACAAATTTCAAAGAAAGCAGACAACCTGCGGAGGCGGTACATGGCTAAGAAAAGTTCGACATTCAAACGTATCGGGCAGCTGGCAAACTTTGTCGGCGGCGTTACGACCTTATATCTGATGGTCGTTCGACCGTGGCACCTGAAGTGGGGGGCGACCAGCGAGGAAGCCGATCGCTTGCTGCCGGGGGACGATTTGCTGCCGGAGGCGAAGATCAACGCCACGCACGCGATCACGATCAACGCCCCGATCGAGCAGGTGTGGCCGTGGATCGCGCAGATTGGGCAGGGGCGCGGCGGCTTCTACAGTTTTGAGTCGATCGAGAATGCGATGGGGCTGGATATCCACAACGCCGAGCGGATTTTGCCGGAATATCAGCATCCGCAGGTGGGCGAGTCGCTGCCGTTGGCCGAGGGCTTCGCGGTGCCGTACGCCGTCGTCGATGCGCCGCGGACGCTGGTCGTTCACGGCGACACGCGCACCGGCAGTGTGTCGATGCCCGGCTTGCGCCCCGGCGATCATCTGGCGGTGCAGTGGGGCTGGTATCTGGAAGCGATCGATGATCACACGACGCGTTTCATCGAGCGGTGGCGCGCCGATTACGGGCCGGGCGTGATGAACACGCTGCTGTATCGGTTGTTCCTGGAGCCGGGCGCGTTCATCATGGAACGCAAGATGTTGCAAGGCATCAAAGCCCGCGCTGAAAAATCAGGTATTGCAAGCGAGACCGCTTATGCATCCGCTGCTGTCTGACCTGATTGATCTTCAACACAAACCCGCGCCCTTTACGCCCGACGAAGCGCTCTTCTGGAACGATCCGCATATCTCGGCGCAGATGCTTAAGGTGCATCTGGATCCTGCGATCGAGGCGGCCAGCCGCAAGCCGGAAACAATCGATCGTTCGGTCATATGGCTTATTGACACGCTGGCGCTGAAGCCCGGTGATGGGCTGCTGGATTTGGGTTGTGGTCCGGGGCTGTATGCCAGTCGTCTGGCGAGGGCGGGCTTGCAGGTAACGGGCCTCGATTACTCGCAGCGGTCGATCGAATACGCGCGACAGTACGCGCATGATCACGCCTTGCCCATCGAGTATCGCTATCAAAACTATCTGGAGTTGGCCGACGAAAATCGCTATGAGGCGGCGTGCCTGATCTATGGCGATTTCTGCCCGCTGGCGCCGCAACAGCGCGCCCGGCTGTTGGCGAATATCCACCGTGCCTTGAAACCGGGCGGCAAATTCGTGCTGGATGTGTCCACGCGTGAACATCGCTTGCGGCACGGCAATAAGAATACCTGGTATGCGGTCGACGGCGGCTTCTGGAAGCCCGGCCCGCATCTGGTGTTGGCCGAAGGCTTTGACTACCCGGAGCAATCGATCTGGCTGGATCAATTCATCGTCATCGAGGCGGACGGGAAGCTATCCGTCTATCGCAACTGGTTTCAAGATTATGTGCCCGACACGATCACGGCCGAACTGCTGCAGGGCGGCTTCGTGGTCCAAAGCCTGTGGGGCGACCTGGCTGGCGCACCTTATACGACTGACAGCGAATGGATTGGGTTGGTCGCCGCCCGAAAGTGATCAATCATCATGAACCTAACTCATCGACCTTATCAACGCAGTATCGATCTGCTCAGTATCGGGCAACTCATTCGCGGGGCGTATGCCATTGCGCCCAACTGGAATACGTATAGCTTTGCGCGCTTCGACATTTGGGCGCAGCGCCGCCTCAGCGATGAAGCGCTGTTGAATGACCGCGCGTGGCAGCGCGATTTTCGATTATGGGAAACGGCCGACGGCCTGCTGGCAGGCGCGGTCTTTTTTGAATCCGATCGCGATGCGGTGCTGATCGGCCATCCCGATTGGCCGGACTTGATCGAACCGATGCTGGCTTATGCGGAAGCGCGCTATGTGGAAAAGGGCAGCCCCGAGCCATTGATGATCGAGGCCATGGAGAGCAACGTCGCGCGGTGCGAACTGCTCACGGCGCGCGGTTATGCCTTATTTCAAGGTCATTTCATCCATCGTCACAAGGTGCTTGATCCGCAGGTGATTGAGCCGGTGAGTTTGCCGAGTGGGTACAGTTTCAAGTTGCTTGCGCGCGGCGATTTGCCGCAGTATTTGCGGGCCGTGTTCGCCGTGTTTGGCCGATCGGGTACGGTAGAGTCTGATCCGTTTTTGGCCAACGCTCCGTCCTATGTGCCCGAACTTGATCTGATGGTGCTGTCGGATCAACATGAAATCGCCGCGTTTTGCACGGTGTGGGTCGATCCTGTCAATCACTATGCCGAGTTTGAACCGGTGGGCACCGTGCCCAGTTTTCAGAAGCGCGGGCTGGGTTCAGCGTTGTTGGCTGAAGCGTGTAATCGCTTGCGGCAGTTGGGTTGCCCGCTGGTCACGGTTCAATCGTGGAGCACGGCCGAAGGCGCGAATAAGTTGTATCAAGGCGCGGGACTGTTACCGAAGGATAATCAACTGAACTGGTGCTGGCGCAAACCTTAGCGGGCGGCGGGCAGGCGCAAGCTAAACGTGCTGCCGTGGCCTGTTTCGCTGTGAACGGTGATGTCGCCGCCGTGCGCGCGCACGATGGCTTGCGCGATGCTGAGGCCCAGACCGCTGCCGGGGATGTGACCAGACTCGGCCTGGCGGCCGCGATAAAACCGCTCGAAAAGGCGGGGCAATTCATCGGCGGTCAGGCCGGGGCCAGTGTCGCTGACTTCGATCACACCATACAGCGTGGCGTCAAGGGTTTCGCTGCGGGTTGAGAGCGTCACGCGGCCACCGCTGGGCGTAAACCCCACCGCATTGTCCACCACTTCTTGCAGGGCCTGGGTCAGGCGTGATTCGTCGCCCCAGACGCGCAGTTCACCGGCGGTGACAACGTGCAGCGTTATCCCCTTCGCTTCGGCCCGCGTTGAGACGTACTGGCTGGCAGCCTGAGCCAAACTGGGCAACGAGATCATTTGCCGCTCGTCCAGCAGCGGCTGAGTATCCAGAGCCGCCATCTCCAGGCTGTCTTGAATCAGCCGTTGCAGGCGCTGCGTCTGATCGGCGATCTGGCCCAGATATTGGGCGGTTTTTTCGGGGCGTTTGCCGGACTGCAACAGTTCTAGGTAGATGCCCAGACTGGTCAACGGCGTGCGGAATTCATGCGAGATGCTTTCGATGAAGCGCATGCGCGCCCGTTCCAGGCTCTTGTGTTGCGTGATGTCTTGATAGCTGATCACACAGCCGATGAGCTGCTCACGCCCGTCGCGCACCGGGGCGACCGTCAACGCCGCTTCATACGGGCGCTGATCGTTGCGCCGCCCCATCACCTCGCCGCGCCACATCGCCCCTTGTTGCAGCGCAGGCAAGACTTCGGGGGTGGCCGGCCACGCGGCTCGCAGACCAATGGACTGCCCCAGTGCTTCGTCGGCAGCATACCCCGTCAGCGTCGTGAAGGCCTCATTGACGTATTGAATTTGAAAATCCAGATCGGTCAACACCAAGGCTTCGCCGACACTGCGCAAGATCGTATCGCTCTTGTCTTTTTCGGCGCGCAGTTCGGCGGTGCGGGCCAGCACCTGCGTTTCCAGACTGGCGTTGAGTTGCTGCAAGGCGGCTTCGGCGCGTTTGCGATCGGTGATGTCGCGCAGCAGGATCACATCGCCCTGCCGCTGCCCGTACCGATCGATCAGCGCCGACAGTCGGGCTTCAGCGATTCGCCCGGCGGGCAGCACCAACTCGATCGGGGTGGCGGCTTGATCGGTGGTGGGGACTGACATCGGCCAGTGATCGAGCACTTGCGGGAGGGTCCGACCGATGAGCTGTGCGGCGGTCCGATCGAGCAGGCGACCGGCCGCCGGATTGAGATCGACAATGCGCTGTTGCAGATCGAGCACGAGCATGCCGTCGGGCAGGTGCTCGATCAATACGCCGCGCGCGATAGGCGCCAGATCGAACATGCCAAAGCGGAACAGGCCGGCGGCAAAAAAGAGGCCGGTCACCGTGAAAGCCAGCGGTGTCAAATCCAGGTCTTTGAGCGGACTAAGGCCGGTAAAACTAATGAGGCTGCTGACGAACGGGACCAGTGCGCCGATTAACACCAGGCCGATCTGTCGGCGTTGCACGAGCGGGCTGGGGCGAAAGGCGCGCAGCAGGACAAGTAACCCAATGATGTCCAGAATGTAGGCGTAGCCGATATTGATCCAAAACGCCGGCCCGCCGGAGTAGATGAGGCCGGGCGTGCGCTGGCTGCCATAGAACAGGCCATGGAAACTATCGGTGAAGAGGGCCAGCAGGGTAAGCGCCGGAATGATGCTGAGGGCCAGCAAGGTGCGGCGTTTGAGCGAATGTCCGGTGTATTCCAACGCAAACACCAGGAATGCCACTGAACTGGAGGCTGCGCCCAGATACGTGGCGTCCAGCCAGAAGTAGCGCGCGTTGAGATCGGTCAGCAGCCAGTGGACGGCATAGGGCACAGTCCACAGGATGATGGTGATCACGTAGGCAAAGAGCGGCCACGCGCCGGGAGCCGCCCGGCGGGACCAGGCCATCGTCGCGATCAGGACGGCGAGGATGGCGGCCAGGCTGAGGACAAGGGAATATAACGGTTGCGGTTGCATTGACTCTCGGAGTGGCGTCGATTGGTCAGGCACGCACAGTTGCCAGTATAAGTCAGATGGGTTAAAACGCAACTGGCGAACGGGTATAACGCAAAACGGTCGGACACGCTCAAGGCGGGTGACCATCCGCCGTTCCAACCCGCTGGACGGTCACGCGCGGCAAGCGGGCGCAAGCGCGTAAATCGTAGCGAACTCCCAGGGCTTTTCCAAAGTCCTGTTAAGCCCTGCTCACAGCGCCGTCCTCGGCGCGAATTCGGTGCAGATACGCCGCCGGGGACGGCGGCTTGAGCGTGTGCCGAGCGACAATGGAAAAGCCCTGAGCGAAATTCACCATAAGCTTGACTTCGCTTCCTGTGCGAAGTATATTGTTACCACCTCAGGACCATAAACTCACCCCACTTTTCTACACTGGAGGCTCACCTATGCAGATCAGCAACATCCTGGCGAAAAAAGGCAGCGACGTGGCAACCATTGGCCCGGACCAGACGATTCGCGAAGCGCTGGCGTTGCTCGTCGGCAAGCGCATCGGCGCGCTGGTGGTCGTTGACGAGGCAGGCAAAGTGGTGGGCCTGCTGTCGGAGCGCGACATCATTCGCGAAGCGGCGCAGAACGAAGCGCTGTTCAGCCAACTGGTCGGCCACATCATGACGAAAGACGTGATCGTGGCGCGGCCCGGCGATGACTTGCACGCGGTCGAGCAGACCATGACGGTCAAGCGCTTCCGCCACCTGCCGATTATGGATCACGGCGAATTGATCGGCATTGTGTCGATCGGCGATGTGGTCAAGGCCGCGCTGGACGAGTCCGAAGGCGTGATCGAAACGTTGGAATCGCGCGTGGAAAAAGGCTAATCGTCATGACTGTGGGTACTGCTTCTCAACCGTTGCGCGTCGCCATCTTCGGCTCCGGCCCGGCCGCTTTCTATGCGGCCGAGCATCTGTTCAAGCAAAAAGACCTCGTCATCGACGTGGATATGTTCGATCGGTTGCCCACGCCGTTTGGGCTGGTGCGCGGCGGCGTCGCGCCCGATCACTTGAAGATTAAGCAAGTGACCAAAGTCTTCGACGGCATCGCGGCTAATGCGCGCTTCCGATTTTTCGGCAACGTCGAATTCGGCAAGGATATTACCCTGGCTGAATTGAAGGACTACTATCACCAGATTCTGTTCGCGACCGGGGCGCAAACCGATCGGCGCATGGGCATCCCCGGCGAAGACCTGGCGGGCAGTCATCCGGCCACGGAATTTGTCGCGTGGTACAACGGCCATCCCGATTTTCGCCATCATCAGTTCAACTTGCAGGTCGAGCGCGCGGCCGTGGTGGGCGTGGGCAATGTCGCCATCGACGTGGCGCGCTTGCTGAGCCTGAGCCGTGAAGAATTGCTGGAATCAGACGCGGCCGATTATGCCGTGGAGGCGTTAGCGAACAGCAAGATTAAAGAAGTGTACTTGCTGGGACGGCGCGGCCCCGCGCAAGCAGCCTTCACCAATCCTGAAATCAAGGAAGTGGGCGAACTGAAAGAGGCCGACATCCTGACGCGCGCCGATGAGACGCAACTCGATGATCTCAGCGCGGCCTCCATCGCGGGTGACCGCGTGGCCTTAAAGAAAGTGGAAATCCTGCAAAGCTACTCGGTGGAGCGGCCGCTGGACAAGCGCAAAAAACTGAATCTGCGTTTCCTCGTATCGCCCGTGGAATTGATCGGCGACGAAAACGGCTGTGTGCAGAAGATGCGGCTGGTGCGCAATACGCTCGTCGCCAGCGACACCGGCTCGCTCAGCGCCAAGGCCACCGATCAGTTCGAAGAGATCGAAGTCGGCCTCGTGTTCCGATCGGTGGGCTATCGCGGCGTGCCGCTGCCCGATGTGCCGTTCAACGATCGCTGGGGCGTGATTCTCAATCAGGCCGGGCGCGTGCTGGATGCGACCTCCAAGCAGCCGGTTGTGGGTCTGTACACCTCGGGCTGGATCAAGCGCGGGCCGAGCGGGGTGGTGGGCACGAACAAGCCGGATTCCGTGGAGACCGTCACGTGCATGTTGGAAGACTTGCGCGCCGCCAAGATTTTGCAGCCTGATCATGCGGATGCAGCCAGCATCGAGCAGTTGGTGCGTGAGCGCAAGCCCGATTATTTCTCTTACGCCGATTGGAAGCAGCTTGATCAATTGGAACTGGAGCGCGGCAAGGCGAATGGTCGGCCGCGTTTGAAGTTCACGAACATTGATGAGATGAAGCAGGCTTTGGGGAAGTAAGTGCGGTAGTTCGATAGTCTTGTTGTCAAACGTGAAGCGGGCTAGGAGCCGATGATGTGCTCTTAGCCCGCTCACGTTATTCAGTTGTGACTCCGGATCTTCCCTCGGAGGAAAACCTTAACTATTGGGGCAGCATCACGGTATCGATGACGTGAATGACGCCGTTGCTCGTTTCGATGTCGGTGATGATGACCTGCGCCCCGGCGATGAAGACCTTGTCGCCTTCAATCTTGATCGGCGCGTCCTGGCCGAGCAGCGTCATGACACTGCTATGCTTCACCACTTCGGCGGCCATAACTTTGCCCGCGACCACGTGATACTTCAGGATGTCACCCAGCGCCTTGGGGTCTTTGAGCAGGGCTTCCACCGTCCCCGCCGGTAACTTGGCGAAGGCATCATCGGTGGGCGCGAAGACCGTCAGCGGGCCGTCGGCCTTAAGCGCATCCACCAAACCCGCGGCTTGCACTGCGGCGACCAGCGTCTTGAAGCGGCCATCCGCAATCGCCGTGTCAACGATGTCTTTCTTTTCATTGGTCATCGCATCGGCGGCGGGCGGCAGGATGACTTTGTTGATGACGTGAATCACGCCGTTGCTCGCCATCACGTCGGCACTCACCACTTCCGCATCATTAATCATGACCTTGCCATCGGCCGCACTGATCTTGATCGCCGCGCCATTCAGCGTCTTGGCTTCGGTCAATTTAGCCGCATCCGCCGCCAACACCTTGCCCTCGACCACGTGATAGAGCAGAATCGCCTTCAGGGCTTCGGGGTCCTTCAGCAGACCTTCCACCGTCCCGGCCGGCAGGGCGGCAAAAGCTTCATCGGTGGGCGCGAAGACCGTCAACGGGCCAGCCCCCTTGAGCGCATCGACCAGCCCCGCGGCTTCAACTGCGGCCACTAATGTCTTGAAACTCCCCGCGGCGATGGCGGTATCGACAATGTCCTTCTCAGCCATGGCCTCTTCAGCGGGCGGCAGCAGCACAGTATCGATGACGTGAATCACACCGTTGCTGGCCGCGATGTCCGTCGTGACGACATTGGCGTCGTTGACCATGACCTTGCCACCCTCAACCTTGATGGCAACCTTCTTGCCCAGCAGCGTCTCCGCCTCGGTCAACTTGACCACATCGGCGGCCATGACCTTGCCCGCGACGACGTGATAC
>JAGOBP010000129.1 GCA_017999195.1 Thermoflexales bacterium | reverse complement strand
GTTCTTCTATAAGACCGGCGTGACTTGCAAAGCCAAGCCAGAATGATTGGCCCAGCCAGCCTGTAATCATCCGGTCACCACATCAGTCGCAACCCGGCAAGCCTGCATTTTTAGGCTTGCCGGTTTGTTGTGATAAGCGGACATCAAACGCAACGGGGGCAAGCCAATTTGGCTTGCCCCCGTTACCCCACTCCACCCCGGAGAAAACGCAGTCTTTAAGCGTCGTAATACAGATAGAATTCGTACGGATGCGGGCGCAGTCGCACCGGATCAACTTCGCGCGTGAACTTGTAATCGATCCACGTGTCGATGACGTCCTTCGTGAATACGTTGCCGGCCAGCAAGAAGTCATGATCGGCGGCGAGTGCGTTCAACGCTTCCGGCAGCGAACCGGGCACTTGCTTGATCTTGCTGTCCTTGTGTTCGAAGATGTCGTAGTCGGCGGGCTGGCCCGGATCGATCTGGTTCTGGATGCCGTCCAGACCCGCCAGCAACATCGCGCTAAACGCCAGGTACGGATTGCAGCTCGGGTCGGGGCAGCGGAACTCAAGCCGCTTGGCCTTGGGGCTGTTGGAATACATCGGGATGCGCACAGCGGCCGATCGGTTGCGGCTGGAATACGCCAGGTTGACGGGTGCTTCATAGCCGGGCACTAATCGGTGGTACGAGTTCACCGACGGCGACGTAATCGCCAACAGAGCAGGGGCGTGCTTGAGCAAACCGCCGATGTACCACTTAGCCAATTGGCTCAGGCCCGCATAACCGGCGGGATCGGCCATCAACGTCTGGCCGCCCTTCCACAGCGACTGGTGCACATGCATGCCGGAGCCGTTATCACCGAACAACGGCTTGGGCATGAAGGTTGCGGTCTTGCCATACTCCTTGGCCACATTCTTGATGACGTACTTGTACATCAGCAGATGATCGGCCATTGTGACCAGCGGGCTAAAGCGCATGTCGATTTCGCACTGGCCCGCGGTGGCGACTTCATGGTGATGAACTTCCACGGGCACGCCCGCGGCGATGAGGCGCAAGATCACATCCGATCGGAAGTCTTGCAGCTGATCGGCCGGTGCGACGGGGAAGTAACCTTCCTTCCAGCGCGGCCGATGGCCTAGATTTGCGCCTTCCTTGCCGCTGTTCCAGATGCCTTCGTCCGAATCGATAAAATAGTAGCCGCTATATTGATTCTGATCGAAGCGCACACTGTCGAAGATGAAGAACTCGGCTTCCGGCCCCCAGTACGAGGTGTCCGCGATGCCCGTCGTCTTCAAATACGCCTCGGCTTTGCGCGCGATGTTGCGCGGATCGCGGCTGTACGGCTCGTGCGTGATCGGATCGACCACATCGCAGATCACCGACAGCGTCGGAATCTTGCAGACGGGATCAACCACGGTGGTCGTGGAGTCCGGCAACAGCAGCATGTCCGACTCGTGAATCTGCTGGAAGCCGCGAATGCTCGAGCCGTCGAAACCGAGACCTTCTTCGAAAATGTCTTCGGTAAAATCTTCAACGGGAATGCTAAAGTGCTGCCATGTGCCGGGCAGGTCGATAAACTTGACATCGACGATCTTGACGCCGTGTTCCTTGGCAAACGCCACCGCGTCTTTCGGTGAGAGTCCGCTGGTTGCTGACATGATACATTCTCCTCAGAATGGATTTGCAAAAATATTGAGTCGGCCTTCAGCGCGGAAGGCCGGACCTGGCTTGATCAATCAGTGCTACACGGTGTTACTAGCTCAGCCCCAACATTTGGGTGGCCAACGTAAAGCCAAAAACGACTAAGGCCAAACCACACGCAAAATTGACCGCGCGGAACAACGTGGGGTTGATCAGCCGCTTGCTGAAGCGCACAACTCCCGCCATGATGAACGCCCACGCGAAAGTGCCGCCGACAAAACCCAACACAAACGACAACGTCTGAGCGGGGGTAGTACCAGATACGCCCGCCGCCACTAACGCACCACCGACGGACAACCAGTACCCGATCGCCATGGGATTCGCGATCGAGATCGCCATGCCCGTGCGGAACGCGCCTTTGGCTGAATCCGGCCCATCACCCGTAGTGACGATCTTGGTCTTGATCGCATCGCGAATGCCCGATGCACCCAGATACAACAGCACCAGCACGCCTGCAATCGCCAACGGTGCGCGCACCCACGTAATCTGCGCCAGCGGCCCCAGCCCGATCAACGCAATCATGAACCACAGGAAATCGCCGATGATCGAGCCCAGCTGCACATTCAACGCCGGGCCGAAGCCGCCGCGCAACCCGCGCCGGATGGTTTCCATCGCCACGGGGCCGGGCGGGGCACTGAAGGAAATGGCAATCGCTGCGCCGGTCATAATTGTTGCTAACATGGTGTGCTCCTGGCAAAACAGAAACGCCTCCGAGCCACAAGATGTGGTTCTCGGAGGCGTCATGGCCTCAACAGGGTATTTGATTGAACTACGCGCTGACTATATCACTGCGCCAATCGTGTGTCAATACTAAAAACGGGTAAGAAATTCAAATTCGTTAAGAGTGACCAGCTCTGCCAACGACATAATTGTTCAAGTCTGCGGTTGATCGGCCAGGATCGCTTCGGCCACTTGCCGCATGGATAACTGCGCTTCACGCGCTTGCGATTGAATCAGTTGATACGCCGCATCTTCCGACAGGCCGCGCCCCATCAGCACGCCCTTCGCCCGATCGATGATCTTGCGCGACTCCAGATTCTCCTTCAATTTGGCGTTTTCGCGCAGCGCGACTTGCGCCTCTTCAAAGCGCGCGATAGCCACCCCGATTGCGGCGGCTAAATCTTTCTCATTTACCGGCTTAATCAAATAGCCATGAATCGGCAGCTGGACCGCTTTCTCGATCAGTTCCTGCTGCCCGAAGGCCGTCAGGATGATGATGGGCATCGGGTGTTTCCGGCCGATCACTTTGGCGGCTTCCAATCCGTCGGTCAGCGGCATCTGAATATCCAGAATCGCCAGATCGGCCTGAATGGTGCGCACCAGATTCAGCGCCTCGCGGCCATTGGCGGCCAGCGACACTTCGTGGCCCAGTTCGGTCAGCATCGTGCGCAGGCCCAGTCGGATAATCGATTCATCATCGGCGACGATGATCTTGAGTCGTTTCATGTTTTACCAACTTATCGTCATTGCGAGGCGGCTGTAAGCCGACGAAGCAATCTCATTAGTCAGTTGCCAGATTGCTTCGCCGCAGAGCGGCTCGCAATGACGAATGCCTATTCGTTATTCATCTCCGCCACCGAGAGGGGCAGCGTAATCGTAACGAGCGTCCCTTTGGAACTGCTGCGAAAGGCCAATTTCCCGCGCAAATCATCACGCACTAACGTCTCGACAATCTCTAAGCCCAGGCTCGATGGCCGCTCGCTGGGCAAGCCCGCACCGTCATCGCGCACCTCCACCACAAAATGCTGCGCGCGTCGGCTCAAGTTGATCGTCACGCTGCCGCGCGCGTGATTCACAAACGCATGCTCGATGGCATTCGCCAATAGTTCATTGATGACCAAGGCCAGCGACGTGGCCGCCTTCGATGGCAGCACGATCGGGTCGCCGTTCACGCGGATGTCGATCTGCCGATCGGGCCGCAGCATGTTCTGCGCCACCAGCCGCGCGATGCGCTCCGCCACATCCTTGACATCGACGAGGCGGAAGCCTTCTTCCGACAGAATCTCATGCACGGCCGCAATGCTGAGGATGCGATTGACGCTGATCTGCAGCACATCCTTGGCCGATATAGTTTTGTCGTCGCTGGCCTGCATGCGCAACAGCATCGCCACCGTTTGCAGATTATTCTTGATGCGATGGTGCATCTCGCGCACGACGGCGGCATTGGTCACCAGCCGCGCATTTTCGATGGCGAGTGCGGTTTGATTGGCGAGCGTGGAAAATAAGGCAATTTCGTTGTCGTTGAAGTCACGTTGTTGATCGATGTAACAACTTAACATCCCGATGACTTTTTCGCGCACGATCAAGGGCACGGTCAACATCGTCACCAGCCCCAGCCGCTGCACCAACTCTGAGGCGCGTCCCGGCGCCGTTGGGGGCAGCGGATCAATCGTGACGGGCTTGCGCGCCAGCGCCACTTGCTGCGCGATGGGCGCATTGCTGATCAACATTGATCTGGACCAGAAGGCCGGTTGATCACTGTTGGCCTGCACCACCAATTCGCCGCGTGTGTCGTCGAGCAAGCGCAACGAGCAGACGGGCGCATTCATCACTTTGGCCGCCATCTCCACGACGAGATCAAGCATCTCATCCAAATACAGCGGCGAGGTGACCGTCTCGCTGACTTTCGCCAAGGTCGTGAGTTCGGCGATCTGGCGCTGCATTTTGTCGTATAGGCTGGCGCGATCGAGTGCGCCAGCCGCCAGGTCGCCAATGAGTGACGCGAATTCAATCTCGTCCGCGCTGAAATCGTGATAGTCGATGGTCTGCACGTTCATCGCGCCGATGACGCGTTCGCGATTGACCAGCGGCACGGCCAGCAGCGAATGCAGGGCTTCTTCATGGGTGCCGGGCAAAAACTTAAAGCGAGGATCGGTTTGGGCGTTGCGCACGGCCACAGGTTGACCGTGCTGTGCGGCCCAGCCCGTGAGGCCGTCGCCTAGATGGAGCAGGGCGCGCCCCAGTGAACTGCGCGCCAGCCGCGTTGAGGCGCGGAGGATTAAGCGTGCACCGTCAACGTCGAGTAGATAGATCGAGCATGAATCGACCCGCATCACTTGCGCCGTGCGGCGCGCGATCAGATCGAGTGTGGTGTCTAGGTCCCACGCGGCCGATAACGCTTGCGCAATCTCGCGCAGGCTCGACATCGAGCCGGTGAAGGGTGCGGCCTGATCGACCGTGAAAGGACTATCGCTCATGGCGATCATTTTACCGCAATTTATACAGGTCATTCCGAACGAGCCGCGCTGCGGCGAGTGAGGAATCTCTACTTCGGCCAGTTGCGTTGCCCGCTCGATTTGGAGATTCCTCGCCGCGCTCGGAATGACACCTGTTATACGTCAATCATTTAGGGTAGTACCAGATCAGCCAACGTTGTCGGCAGCGGCATGACTTGATTCGGCAAATCTTTGGGCACCACTTTCAAAAAGCGTTGCGAGGCCACAGACCAATCGGCCAGAATCGCTTGAGCGACTTCACTGCGCGTGAGTTGCACATGTTGATTTAGCCACGCTTGCAGTGTGCTTAGTTCTTGCGCACTCAACGCTTCCACGTTGACCATGCCGCGATTGATGTGCGCGGCCGACTTGCCATCGACATCATACACAAAAGCTAGGCCGCCCGTCATGCCCGCCGCGAAGTTGTAGCCGACCGCGCCAAGGATGATGGCGAGGCCGCCTGTCATGTACTCGCAACCATGATCGCCTAGGCCTTCCACAATCGCGGTTGCGCCGCTGTTGCGTACTGCAAAGCGTTCACCGACGCGGCCCGCCACATACAACTCGCCGCCCGTCGCGCCGTAGAGCAAAGTATTTCCGGCCAACACTTGATCCCTGATCCCTGATCCCGGATCACTAATCACAATTCTTCCGCCCGCCATGCCTTTGCCCACGTAATCATTCGCTTCACCCGTCAAGGTGAAATTCATACCGTTGACGGCAAATGCGCCCAACGATTGGCCCGCACTGCCGCGCAACGTGATGTCGATCGAGGTATCGGTCAGGCCCGCGTCGCCGTAGCGCTGCGTGATGGCTTGTGCCAACTTCGCGCCAAAAGTGCGATCGCGATTGTTGATCTCGTAAATCAGCGGGCGTGATCGATCAGGCTTGTTCCACGCGTCATTCAACAACCGATCGTTCAGGGGCGAATCCGCGGACACGCTGTTGCGCTCGCCCATGAAGCGACGCGGTTGATCGTAAGGCGGGATCAGCAACAAACGCTTCAGATCGAGTTGCGTGTCGCGGGGCAGCGCCAGATCGATCGGGTGGAGCAAGTCCACGCGCCCGATCGCGGCATCGACCGTTTTCAAGCCTAATTTAGCCAGAATTTCGCGCACTTCCTGCGCGACGTAGACCATGAAGGCCATCACATGTTCGGGCTGACCGTCGAATTTAGCCCGTAATTCAGGCTTTTGCGTGGCGATGCCGACGGGGCAGGTGTTGAGGTGACAGGCTCGTGCCATCTTGCAGCCTTCGGCCACTACCGCCGCCGTGCCGAATGAAAATTCATCTGCGCCCAGCAAGATCGCTTTCACCACATCGCGGCCCGTGCGCAAGCCACCGTCCGCGCGCAAGCGCACGCGTCCGCGCAAGCCGCTGGTGACCAGCACATACTGCGCTTCGGCCAGGCCCAGTTCCCACGGAATGCCCGCGTATTTGATGCTGCTCAACGGCGACGCGCCCGTGCCGCCGGAATTACCGCTGATCAAGATCACGTCTGCGCCCGCTTTCGCCACGCCCGCCGCAATCGTGCCGATGCCCGCTTGTGCCACGAGTTTCACCGAGATGGTCGCGCCCGGGTTGATCTGGCGCAAGTCATAGATCAACTGCGCCAAATCTTCGATACTATAAATATCGTGATGGGGCGGCGGCGAGATCAGCGTGACGCCCGGCGTCGAATGGCGAATCGCGGCGATTTCGGCTGTGACTTTGTGGCCGGGTAGTTGGCCGCCTTCACCGGGCTTGCTGCCCTGCGCGATCTTGATCTGCAATTCATCGGCAGACACCAGATACGCGGGCGTGACGCCAAAGCGTCCCGAGGCCACTTGCTTGATGCGGTCGTTGCTGTCGCTGTGATAGCGCAGCGGGTCTTCGCCGCCTTCGCCGGAATTGCTCAGGCCGCCCAGGCGATTCATCGCGATGGACAACGTCTCATGCGCTTCGGCCGAAATCGCGCCGTGCGACATGGCCGCCGTCGAGAAGCGCCACAAGATCGAGTGCGCGGATTCCACTAATTCCAGCGAGACTGGTTGATGCGTGGTGCGATATTCGATGAAGTCACGCACATCGATCGGTTCGCGCGCATGCTGCAATTCACTGTATT
Source organism: Thermoflexales bacterium (assembly GCA_017999195.1). Taxonomy (GTDB): domain Bacteria; phylum Chloroflexota; class Anaerolineae; order Fen-1058; family Fen-1058; genus JAGOBP01. The sequence continues at coordinate 1,825 of JAGOBP010000129.1, read as the reverse complement.
TCAAGTACGCGGCGTAACCCTCGCGCCAGCTGCCGTTCAATGCGCCCGGCGTCTTGACCGCGCTGTGCAGCGCTTGCACGACCGCGGGCGAATACGCGTGTCGTTCACCATCGCGCTTGAATTTATAGAAGCCGGGGCTGGCGAGTTCGGCCTTGCCCTCGTAAGCCGCCGCGTGCCAGCTCAACACGATCTGCGCAATGGCCTCCAAACCGATGCCGCCCAGATGCGACGGCGTGCCCGCAAAATGCCGCTCGACCACGCTGTTGCTCAGGCCGATCGTCTCGAAAATCTGCGCGCCGCAATACGCATCGACGGTGCTGATGCCCATCTTCGACATGATCTTCAACAGGCCATGTTCGGCCGCGTGCAGATAGTTGTGAACGGCTTCGTCGGCTTTCACATCGCGGCCCAGATTGCGCGCTGTGGCTAAAGCCAGATACGGATGAATCGCCGCCGCGCCATAGCCAATCAACGTGGCAAAGTGATGCACCTCGCGCGGTTCGCCGCTGTCCACGATCAGATCGACTTGCGTGCGTGAGTCGGCGCGTAGCAAATGATGATGGACCGCGCCCAACGCCAACAGCGCCGGGATAAACGTGTGTGATTGATCAATACCGCGATCAGATAGCACGAGCAATTGCGCGCCCGATTGAACGGCCTCAACCGCCCGATCGCACAGCTGCGCGATCGAGGCCGGAAGATCGATCGAGTTGTCGGTGATGGGAATCAACGTCGATAAGGTCGCCGCTTTGAGTTCGGCATCATTGATCAAGGTGACAAAATCTTCATCCGTCAAAAACGGTGTGGCTAGTTCGAGCAAGCGCGCATGATCGGGCGTTTCCGCCAGGAAATTGCGGCGCGAACCCAATCGCACGCGCAGCGACATGACCAGTTCTTCGCGCAATGGATCGATGGGCGGATTGGTCACCTCGGCAAAGCGCTGGCGGAAATAGCCAAACAACGGGCGCGGCTTCTCGCTCAGCACCGCCGACGGTGTATCGTCGCCCATCGAGCCGATCGCTTCGGCCTTGTTCTCCACCATCGGGCGCAGGACAACCGTGAGTTCTTCGTGCGTATAGCCGAAAGCAGCCTGATCAATGATCAATGAAGAATGATCAATTTTCAATGAATCGACAGGCGTTTGATCATTGTTCATTGTCCGCAGGCTTTGTTGCAACCATAATCCATACGGCTTTCGCGCCGCGAGTTCAGACCTAAATTTCGCCCGAAATTCGGCACATCGACAAAGTGTCGATGCCCGGATTTTCGGGCGAAATTCCGGGCATCAACTCAAGTTTTGAAACAAATGCACGAGACACACCTGCATTTCATGGGCAAAGGGGTGGGAGGCTTGCAAAGCCACCTTTTGCAGTTTGTCACCCTTAAACTCCAATCGCCCAGGAATACTCAGGACATCGTGCACCAACCGGAGACTGCCATAGGTCTCAAATGACGAGCCGCTCAACATCCAATCATGCAACCACGTCAACAGGTTGTGTGCCAAGTCGGTCAGGAGGAGCCAGGCTTCCTGGGCATACCATGACCGCTTGCGGCGATGCGTTAACTGGAGGCCGAATTTATCTTGCTTGATGCTCGTGACTTCCATGGCGCCCCCACGTTGATCGTAACACGCGAGCACGCGCTGGGGGTCTTGATCCAGCAAGGTGTGAATCAGCAACGCGCAGCGCTCTCGATTCGACGCCGTGATCCAGCGCAACGCCAAGGTTTGAGTTCGGCGCGCATAGCGCACGCCATTGGGTACGACCGCCACCCATTTGTTGGGTCGAATGACTTGCCAGGTGTCTGGCGTGACCTGGCTCACAAC
>JAGOBP010000128.1 GCA_017999195.1 Thermoflexales bacterium | reverse complement strand
GAAGGCACACATCAACTTGAAGCCGCACCGTGTCTTGCCACGTTGGAACTATACGATCGAGCCGCGCTCACGCGCACACAAAACCGAAAAATAATACTTCGGCAGAATCTAAGAGGCCGTCGCATGCACTTGAGCGAGTTTTTTGGATATATGGAAACTGGCCATATTCAAGCCGTTGCCGAAGCCATACGGGTTGATTCAAACATGGTTAACGCCAGAGATGAAGATGGAGTTACCCCACTTCAGTGGGCCGCTGAGCATGGTCAAATCGAGATAGCCCGGCTGCTTCTTTCACTAGGGGCCGATGTTCAAGCCCGCAATGACGAAAAAGCTACGGCGCTTTTCGCCGCAGTTTTCAAGGATTTGAATCTAGCACGCTTACTGCTAGAAGCAGGTGCGGACATTCAAACACAAAACGCATTGGGACATACGCCCTTGCATGAACTCGCCTGGTATGGCCGAGTCATAGAATCTCAATTCGTGATTGACAACGGCGCTTCGGTAGATAGTCGAAACACCTGTGGCTGCACGCCCTTGCATCTGGCTGCCGATTCAGGCATGGCGAACGAAGTTCAGTTCCTGATCGCCAATAGTGCAGACATCAATAGCCGATGCACTTGCGGGTACACCCCCCTTCACCATGCCGTATCGACCAACATTGAACCGCACCAAATCCAATGGCATCTTGACACCATCGAAACGCTCATTCGCTCTGGAGCCGATATTAACGCGCCAGACGATGAAGGCCAAACGCCGTTGGAGTTGGCGCGACGACGTTCCCGATACCCAGAGATTCTGGCTTTGCTTGTTCAACCTGATGTTAGTTAAGCGGCTATCCAATCACTTACACACCCCAAACGTTCACAGCGGCAGGAGCCAACCATGCAACACTACTTTCTGTTCTACGACACCGCACCCGACTATCTGGAACGACGCGGGCTATTTCGCGCCGAGCATCTGAAGCTGGCGTGGCAAGCGCACGATCGCGGCGAACTCATCCTCGGCGGCGCGCTGGGCGAACCCATCGACGGCGCGATCTTGCTCTTTCAAGGCGACTCGCCCGAAGTGGCCGCGAAGTTTGCGCGGGTCGATCCATATGTGCTGAACGGCGTCGTCGTGCGCTGGCACGTGCGCCCGTGGCTGACGGTCGTCGGCGATGGGGCCAGTTCGCCTGTGCGCGCCGACGGGTAACCTCGCAAGTCCAGCCTTGTGGTATATTCTTATCGTACATTACGCGCACCAGGCCGGCGGGGGCCTCTGTGTAACCTGGTGTTGCAGCGGTAGAATTTAGGGGAGGAAGCACAAGATGCCTAAGTTATCTCGGCGCGAATTTTTGCGCGGCGCGGCCGTGGCGGGGGCGACGGCAACTTTTGGGGGATTGTCGCCACAGTGGTTGCGGCCAGCGGCCACCCGATTAAGCCCGGCCGCCCTGCGGCCCGGCCGTGTGGTTCATCTGCATAGCAGCAGCGCCACCAGTTGGACCGGCCAAAGCAACTACTGGGACTATGTGAATCAGGCCAAAGTCGATGAGATGATCGATCACGGGCTGATGGTCTTGACTGGCACAGCCACCGTGGCCGAAGCGTGGCGCACACTCTTGCCCAACTATCAGGTGGGGCAAGGCATCGCCATCAAAGTCAACTTCAACAACTCGCTGGACTGCAACGGCAGTCTGTTGATTGACGCCGTGCCGGAGCCGATCAACGCCCTCATTCGCGGCCTGAAATTGCGGGGCGTGGCCGAAGACGACATCTGGCTTTACGACGCAGGCAAAGCCATTCCCACGCGCTTTTACAACGGCTGTGATTATCGGACGGGCGTGCGTTTTTACGATAATGGCTGCCACTTGCCCGTCACGTTTGACAGTCAACAAGCCAGCGCGACCATCACCTTTAACCCTCACCCCGGCGACCCGCAGCCGCCCGTCACTAAAGTCGCCGATGTCTTGGTCAACGCCACTTATCTCATCAATGTGCCGCTGCTCAAATTCCACGGCACAACATCCAGCGGCGTCTCGCTGAGTTTCAAACAACACTGGGGCTCCATCGATGGGCCATTAGGCTTGCACGATTACATCTTCGTCACCGGTCCGTATCGCCACCCCGATTACAACGCGCTGCTCGACGTGTACAACAACCTGAACATTCGCGGCAAGACCATCCTCACCGTGGCCGATGGGCTGTTCGGTTCGATCAATGGTTACGACAAGCCGCCCTCACTATGGACAACCTTCGGCAATCAAGCGCCCAATAGTTTGCTGTTGTCCGTCGATCCGGTCGCGCTGGATTGTGTGTTGTGCGATCTATTGGAGGCCGAACTGAGCGAATTGCCCGCCGGCACAGATAGTTATCTGCCACTGGCGCAGCAAGTGGGCCTGGGCGTCTTCGAGCGCGGCCAACCGTGGGGCAGCGGCTATCGCAGCATCGATTATCAACGCCTCGAAGCCGACGCCCAGGTTGCCACACTGAATTTAGCCAGCGGCTGGAATCTGCTGAGTTTGCCCCTCAACCCGATCGCGCCGTATACGGCCCAAAGCGCGCTGGCCGACATCACCGCGCAGGGCGGCAACAGCACGGAAATCGATCGCTGGTTCAACAGCGGTTGGAATGCCTATATTCGCGGCTTGCCCTTTAACAACTTCGCCGTGACCTCTGGCGCGGGCTTTTTCTTCAAGAGCACCCAGGCCAGCAGTTGGCCGTTGACGGGCTATGCCATTCAACAGGCTTCAGCCCTGGCGTTGAGCACCGGCTGGAATCTGATCGCCCTGCCCGTCAGTGCGCCGCTGACCGCGTCGAGCCTGCTGGCCGACATCAATGCGCAGGGCGGCGCTTGCACCGAGATCGATCGGTGGTGGAATGGCGGCTGGAATGCCTTCATCGGCGGACTGCCGTTCAATAACTTCGCGATCGAAAACGGACGCGGCTACTTTGTAAAGTGCGCCGCGCCCAGCACGTATGTGCCCTGAAAGGAGCATCATGTCTACACACACTCATCGAAACGGCCACCAGCCGATCGGTTGGAGATGGCTGATCGTTGTTGCCCTTAGTTTGATCGGTGTTCAAAGCGTACTGGCCGCCCCCGCTCGACAAAGCGTGATCCACAAGGTCTACATCACCGACGTGCGCGACGGGCAATTCGTCGTGAGTTGGGCCACCGACACGCCGTCGGACGGGCAAGTGGAGTGGGGCACGACTGCCGCACTGGGTTTTACGGCGACTGATCCCGTCGCCAGCACCACCAGCCACTACGTCACCATCACGGGCTTGTCGCCAGCGGCGACCTATTATTTCCAGGTGCGATCCGGCTCATTGCTGGATGATAACGCTGGCGCGTTGTACACCGTGACCACCGGACCGGTGCTGGGCATTCCGCCCAGCAGCAAGAACATTTACGGCTATGTGTTTCAGGTCAACGGCACGACGCCCGCCGCCAATGCCGTTGTGTATGTGCAGATTCAAGATAATAACGGGGCGGGCAGCGCGGGCAATTCGCAAGTGCTGACGTTGCGCACCGATGCCACCGGCGGCTGGGGCTTTATCAACTTAAGTGATGCGCGCACCGCCGCGGCCGATGCCTACTTCACGTTTAGCGATACCGCCGATAATTTGAGTTTGATCGCGCAGGGCGGCAATTTGGGCGTAGCTCAACAGATCGTGGCCGTGCCCGCCACCTATCCCGGCCAAGTGGTCGACCTGGTGCTGGATTCGTCGCCGGTCGCTGTCACGCTGCAAAACTTCCAGGCCGCGTCACCCACGCCGTTGACGGTCTGGCCGTGGGGCGCGCTCGGCGCGATCGGGTTGGCGCTGTGGTTCGCCCGGCGGCGGGTGGCCTACCGGAGATGATCCATGCTGGATTGTTGGGAAGAGTGCGTTAAAGCACGCGCTTAAGCCAAAGCGCGATACGATCACCGCTACAAGGGAGGTAGCCATGACCGAGTCAAAGACTAAGCCCACCGTACAAAGTGTCGAGGAGTTTCTGAACGCCATCCCCGACGAGCAGAAACGCGCGGACGCCTTGGCCCTTGCGAAGTTGATCAAGCAGGTCACCCGCTTCGAGCCGACGATGTGGGGCGGGAGCATCGTGGGCTATGGCAGTTATCACTACAAGTACGCCAGCGGTCGCGAAGGCGATGCGTGCTTGGTGGGCTTCTCGCCGCGCAAACAAAACTTCACGTTGTACCTCATGCTGGGCGTGGCCGACTACAGCGACTTGTTGGACAAACTGGGCAAGCACAAGACCGGCAAAGGCTGCCTGTACATCAACACCTTAGCTGATGTCGATGTGCCGACCTTGAAAGAATTGATCAAACGCGCGGTGAAGCAACTCAAGTCGATGTATCCTTAACTACCGACTAGACAATCGACGACATGCCCAAAACGCCCTCACCCAAAGACACGGCTGATACCGTAGCCCGATCGTTCTTCGGCGTCGAAGCCGATCCGGCTTCACGCTCAAGCGCGGCGCGGCAAATGCTGGTCAGTGCCGTGTACGCGGCGGTCTTGACGCCAGCCCTGTTTTTACTGCGTTTCGGCGAGGTGGGGCCGCTGGGTTGGGGGCTGACCGTATTCTTTGTGATGTATTGTGTGCTGGCAGCCATCGGATTGTACTTTGGCCCACACACCGAGTATCATTCGCGCGTCCCGTTGCGCAACGACTGGCTCGACAAGATCGGCGCGTTCTGGTTGATGGCGTGCGTCTTTGGGCCGTTCTTCGGCTGGATCGTCGCATCGGCCGTGCCCATCACGGCGGACTCGTGGCGCGGGGTGTATGGCGTGCGCGTCTTTCTGGCGGCGGGCTTACCGCTGATCACGATGCTGCCGCTGACACGTTACGCGCGCGGCAAAGCGGCACTCATCGCCCTGCCCATGCTGATCGGCGTCACGCTGCTGGCACTGTGGACGGCGGTTGATGCGGGCCGCGATCTGGTCGCAGGTCCGATCGAGCGGCAGACGCCCAACGGTCAAACGGAATTGTATTTGAAGTATACGGATCAGCATTTGGGCAGTGCGCGTTAATCAAATGGGCGCTACGCAGCTGCCATGAATCTAACCGCGAAGGCGCAAAGGGCGCAAAGAAACTTAAAGTATTCTTCGTGTACTTTACGTCTTAGCGCTTCAATTGCATTAGTCCAATTAACAAGAGATTCAGGCGCTGTTGGCACGTGCAGCGGCCCCACATTTTCAAGGAGATCAGCATGAGTCTGTTTGGTAAGAAACAAACGGTGCAAGCGCTGGCTGTGCTGTTGGAAGATGGCCGCGCCAAGATGAACGAGTTGATGCAGCAGCCCAAGTATCGCAACTACGCGGGTGCCGTGCCGATGATGGATGTTGCCGTGCGCGTCGAACCAACAACCGCGCCCGCCTTTGAAACGAAGATGAAAGTGGGCCTGACGAATGCCTACTTGCTGAAAGTGGGCGTGAAGGTGCAAGTCAAATACGATCAGGCCAAACCGCAGCACGTTGACTTTGACGACGACAATCAGGCCGTGTTGGCGCGCAATCCGCAGTTGTCGAAGACCGAATAAACCAGATAAAAGATCAGGTACAATCACCTCATCCGCCCTCGATTCGTCCAGCCAACGAATCTGCCGGAAATTCCTCGCAGGAGACAACATCATGCCGTACATGCCGACGAATCATAGCGACGTGCCGATTCGCCTGTTCAAGTCCAATTTTCTGGAAGCGTTCACGCACATCCATCCGGGTGTGGTGCTGTTGATCTGGCTGCCGATCGCGCTGTGGCATCTCTCGCGCCCGATCGTGTCATCCAGCTTATCGGTTGTTCAAATCATCGTGGCCTTCGCCATCGGGGTCGTCGTGTGGACGTTCACCGAATACACCATGCACCGCTTCGTCTTTCACTTCGAGCCGAAGACCAACCATCCCACCGTCGAACGCTTGATCTTCTTGTTCCACGGCATCCATCACGTGCAGCCGCAGATCAAGACACGCCTGGTCATGCCGCCCATCGTGACGGCGCCGCTGGCGCTGGTGTTCTATCAGTTGTATGCCGTGGTGGTGGGCAATTGGCTGGCCGCGCCGCAGTGGGTGGACGCGTTGTTTGCGGGCTACATCGTGGGGTACGTCTGCTACGATATGATCCACTACGCCACGCATCATTGGCCCATGCGGTCGGGCGTGTTGAAGGCGTTGAAGCGCTATCACATGCTGCATCACTACAAGACGCCCAACGAGCGCTTCGGCGTCAGTTCGCCGTCGTGGGATGTGGTCTTTGGCACCCTGCCCGATGACACGCCCAAGGCCCGGCCTGAGCCAGCCGCCTAAAATTCACCGCAGAGAACGCAGCGGGCGCAGCGGCCATCTTAAGTCGCTGTGCCCGCTGTGGTTAAGCCGCTGGGTTCGCTACACGCTGAGTCATGCGCGCCAATGCCGCCGCAATGATGACAATGGACAGGCCAATGCCAATCGTCGCCGACGACTGATACCCCACGCTCGCCATCAACTCGCCGCTGCTCAAACTGCCAATGGCCGATGACACACTCACCACGACATCGGCCGCGCCCTGAATGCGCGCCCGTTCGTTCACACGCAAGCGATCGGTCAACAGCGACGACCCCGCCACAAAGCAGAAATTCCAGCCTAAACCCAGCAAAAACAACGAGGCCGCCAGGGGGATGGTGGCGGGATTCAAGGGCGCGAGCAAACACGAACCAATCAACATGATCGCCCCCAACCCGATCGTGAGGCGGCGGCCCCAGCGGTCACTGATCCAGCCGGTCACCATCGACAGCGCGTACATGCCTAAAATATGGGCCGAAATCACAAAACTGATCTCGTCCAGCCCGTGCTCGAAGTGCGTCATGTAAATCGGCGTGATGTTCATCAGCATGACCATCACGACCTGCGCCAACGCCAGAGTCACCAGCGCCACGCGCACCGCCGGGTCCGAGCGGACGATCTGCCCGAACGAGCGCGCCGGGACGTCGGGCGCGGTGGCTCGATCGGGCTGCGGGCTGGCCGCGTGTTCGTTGCTGGCAATCTGTTTGGCTATCTCGCGCGGATCGGGCTTCAGGAAAATCGACACGAACAACAGCGTAATCACAAACAGCCACGCATTGACAAACCACGGCCCGACGAGTTTGTCGGCACCCATCGCTTCGGACATGCGACCGGCAATAGGCGTAAGCAGCGGCCCGACGACCGCGCCGATGGTGCCCGCCGATACGACCAGGCTGACCGCGCGCGCCCGCAGATGCGAGGGGGAAACGTCCGCCGCGGCATAGCGGGCTTGATCGGAACCGGCACGCGCCCCGCCCAACAAAGCCATCGCCACGAGAAATAACGGAAACGATTTTAGCAGCATCGCCACCCCGGCCAACGTGCCGCCGACAATGCCGATGATGTAGCCAATGGACAAACCCACGCGGCGACCGTAGCGGCCCATTAACCGCCCGATGGGATACGCGGCCAGCGATCCGCCGATCAGCGTAGCCGTAGACGGCCAACCCGCGACACGTTCGCTGCCGGCCAATTGCACACCTGCGAGGCTGCTGATGGCGACGGTGGTGAACAAGGCGACCAGCGCAAAGCCCTGCCCGACGAAGAGGGTAAGGGTCAGGCGGCGCGAGGTGGCGTGCAAAGTTTGATCAACGGGCATGGGACTCCGTAGTTTAGCGCGGCTTAGTCGGCGTCGTAAGGCAGCAGCGACGGCCGGGCTTTGAATTGATTGAGATCACGGTGGCGGCCCAGCCAGTGCCAACCCAGTTGATGTTCCAACATCGGTTCGCGGCAGTTGGGGCAATGCAGCACCACGCCCGTGCGATGCTGGCCCGGCCAGCCGTTGAAGCGGTGGCCGCACGCAGCGCATTCGAGCGTGTAATAAGCGGTGATGGCGCGTTGAGCGGCCGTGCGGTCGGCGGGCGGCAGACGCGCGGCGATGGCGCTGGCACATTCGCTGGCGCGACTGCGCGTGCTGGCTTCATAGTAGTTCAGCAAGGGCAGCACCGTTTGCAGCGATTCCGGCGAATGACCGAGCCACGTAAACGCTTGCAGCAGCCAGTTCAGGGCGCTCCAGTCTTTGGGATAGCGCGCCAGGTGCGCGGCCAGCGCGCCGCGCAGCGCGGCATCCCAGCCGGTGTAACGGGTGAGCAGAACCGGCTCCTGGTCGTGCCAATCGCAGATCACCTGTGCGGCATAGACGCGTGATTCGGCCAGCGCCAGCGCGCGCTGCACCACCACGCCATCATGCGTGACCTTGAAGAATTGCATGGCACGAAAACAGACTGTGTGAAACGGATCGACCAGCAGCGGTTCGATCTGCGCCGGGTCGAAGACCGGCTGGTGCTCGGTCAGCAACAGCGCCAGCAAGGCACGCAATTTGTCGTCGGCGTCGTGCAGACCGACCATAATCAACGCGGTAGACTCAGCCGCATCCGCCGCGTACGCGGCCACGTCCCACATCAACGCCGCAAACGGGTCTTCTACTCCGCCACGGGCAGCGGCAAAACTCAAATGTCGCCACGCCGCTGCCAGCGCGGCAAACGCCGTGCGCGGCTCAAGTCGGCGTGTGCGCACCAGGTCCAGCAAGTAGGCGCGACTGTTGACCGCGGTATCACCATATTGCGCCAAGGACCAGTGGGCCAGGGCATCGGCCTCGGCCTGAGCGTAGGCATGCGCCGGATCAGGTTGTGCGCCGCCATATTGACCCAATAACCGATAGGGGGCGCAAAAAATCTCGTTGCGCAAATCACGATCGGAGCGCGTATCGACCTGCTTCAGGCCCAGCACGGCCAAACCCACCAGCGGCAGATCGGCCAGCCTGAAACTCGTGGGCGCTAACCATGAACGCAACAACGGCAAAGCCGCCAGCGGGGAAGCGGAAAAGACGTGAGCCACCGCCGCCTCTGAACAGC
>JAGOBP010000127.1 GCA_017999195.1 Thermoflexales bacterium | reverse complement strand
AGCCAAAGGTGACGGCGTGCAACCTCGCGGCGAAATGGGCTATAATTGCGCCGAACCAGTTTATCCTTGTCGAGGTGCTCTCATGTTGAAGATCAAGAACGCGAAGAAGACGGTCCTGCCCAATACGCGCTATCCAAACGACGTGCGCATGGCCTTGGAGATGGATCAGGGTTATCCCATGACGACGACGCAAGATGTGACGCTGGAGCAAATGACGGCCGAAGCCAAATACACCGTCCAGCAAGTGATTGAAAAACTTATCGAACTGCGACCGGCCTCGCGGACTGCGCCGCGAGCCGCGTAAGGCGCTTGAATGCTGGGCGACGTGATCGTACAACGCCGACCATCGAGTGGTGGGCCGCCAGAGTGGTGGCGCTTTCGTCATCCGCGGGAAGTTGTGACCACCACTTCACTGGCCGACGTGATCAGTCGGTTGCGGCGTGTCGAAGAACTGGTCCAAACTAACGCCTGGTTTGCTGCCGGTTTTCTGGCCTATGAAGCGGCACCCGCCTTTGATGTGGCCCATCGCGTGAAACCGGCCACAGCGCCGAATGTGCCGCTGTTGTGGTTTGGTCTGTACGAGAGCGTCGAGCCGTTTGAGCCGCCTGATGACTTTGATCGGGCCGCGTATTCGATCGGGCCGTGGTTGCCAACCGTGACGTGGCCTGAATACGAACGGGCTATCGACACCATCAAGCAGCATATCGCCGACGGCGAAACGTATCAAGTCAATTACACCTATCGGCTGCGCGCGCCTTTTCAGGGCGATGCGTGGCCGCTCTTTTTAAGTCTGGCCCGCAAACAACCGGTGGGCTACGCGGCCTATGTCGATCTGGGCACGCACGTGGTGTGTTCGGCTTCGCCGGAATTGTTTTTTCAGTTGTCGGGGCGCACGCTGATGTCCAAGCCGATGAAGGGCACGGCCGCGCGTGGCCGCACCTTGACTGAAGATCAGGCTCAGGCCGAATGGCTGCTTCACTCCGAAAAAAACCGCGCCGAAAACGTCATGATTGTCGATATGATCCGCAACGATGTGGGCCGCATCGCGGAGGTGGGTTCGGTAACGGTGCCGCAGTTGTTTGAGGTGGAACGCTATCCGACCGTGCTGCAAATGACCTCGACGGTGCAGGCGCAGACCGATAAATCGTTGACGGACATTATGACGGCGTTGTTTCCGTGCGCGTCGATTACGGGCGCGCCCAAAGTGCGCACCATGCAGCTCATCGCCGAGTTGGAGACGACGCCGCGCGGCGTGTATACCGGGTGCATCGGCTACCTCACGCCGCAGCGCGAAGCGCAATTCAACGTTGCCATTCGCACCGTGACGATTGATCGCGCGACGGGTCAGGCCGAGTACGGCGTGGGCGGTGGCATCGTGTGGGACTCAGATGCGGCCGATGAATTTCGTGAATGCGAAATCAAGACGCGCGTGTTGACTCAGCCTGCGCGCCGGTTCGATGTGATCGAAGCGATGTTGTGGACGCCGGATGAAGCCTATTTTCTATTGGAACGTCATCTGGCGCGATTGGCAGAATCGGCGGCTTACTTCAACATCCCGATCGATCTTCACGCGATCCAGAATCAACTTGCAGACTTTGGTGCGACGTTGACCTTGGTGGCGCATAAGGTCCGCGTGAGCGTCACTCAACGCGGACGGGTCTCACTTACAGCCGTGCCCTTGAGTGAGATTCCGTTACCGCCCGTGATGCGCGTGGCGTTGGCCGCACAACCGATCGATTCGAGCAACGTCTTTCTCTACCACAAAACTACGCGCCGCGATGTGTATGACGCTGCCCGCGCCGCTCGACCTGATTGCGATGATGTGGTCTTATGGAACGAGCGCGGTGAGATCACTGAATCGACCATCGCTAACGTGGTGGTTGAATTGAACGGTCAACGTTATACACCGCCGGTTGAATGTGGCTTATTACCCGGCACCTTTCGCGCCGACTTGATCGCGCGCGGCCTGATCCATGAACGTGTTATCTTAAAGGAAGAACTCCGCGCCGCCTCTCGCGTGTGGCTGATCAACTCCGTGCGCGGCTGGCTGGACGTACAATTGACAATGACGAATGAACAATGACAAATGGCTACTGTGCGGTGAGTGCCACACTCCAATTTCCAACCTCTAACTTCTAAAGGTCAAGCATATGATTAAGGAAACGCCCTACTGGTGGGCCACTGCGCCCGAATTGCCGAGCTATGCGGATAAGCCCTTGCCGCAACGCGCGGACGTAGTCGTCATCGGCAGCGGCTACACGGGACTGTCGGCGGCGCGCAGTCTGGCGCAACGTGGCGCGAGTGTCGTCGTGTTGGAAAAGGAAACGATCGGGTGGGGGGCGAGTTCGCGCAACGGCGGACAGGTGTTGACGGGTTTGGCCGTTGGCCCGGCTGCGTTGATCAAGCAAGTGGGGGCGGACCGTGCGAAGGCCTTGTATGCGACTTCGCTCAAGGGCATGGACTTCATCGAGGCGTTGATTCGCACCGAGCAGATCGATTGCGACTTTGAACGCGTGGGGCACATCGAGGCGGCCTGTAAACCAGCGCATTTTAAGCACTTTCAGCACGCCCAAGAAGTGTTGGCTCGCGAGTTTAATCACCCGATTCGCGTGCTGGGTCGATCACAACAGCGCGAGGAATTGGGCACGGATTATTATCACGGGGTGCTGATCGATGAGCGCAGCCTGGGGGTGCATCCAGCCAAGTATGTGCGCGGACTGGCGCTCGCCGCCGAACGGGCTGGTGCGCAATTGCATGAGAAAACGCCGGCGCTCGCCATCGAACGAGGCGCGACCCACTGGCGGGTCTTTACGCCGCGTGGACCCATCGGGGCGCAGGAGATCTTAGTCGCTACGAATGGTTATACGGATGCGGTTGCGCCTGCGCTGCGAAGACGCATCATCCCCGTGGGATCGTACATCATCGCCACGGAGCCGTTGCCATTAGAAGTCACAGCGAAGATCTTGCCGCAGCGCCGCATGGCGTATGACTCCAAGAATTTTCTGGCCTACTTTCGCTTGTCCAGCGATAATCGCTTGCTGTTTGGCGGGCGCGCGGAGTATAAGGTTTCGTCGCCGGAGACCACCCGTCGCAGCGTGGCTATTTTGCGACGTAGCATGATCGAGATTTTTCCTGAGTTGGCGAATGTCGCTATTGAATATTCGTGGAGCGGCAACGTGTGTTTCACGCCCGATTTTCTGCCGCGTATCGGGCAGATGAATGGTCTGCATTATGCGCTGGCTTATGCGGGACACGGCGTGTCGCTGGCGACGTATCTGGGCGCACAGGCCGCCGACTTGATCAGCGGTACGGGCGGACAGACGCCATTTGCCGAACTGCCCTTCAATTCGATTCCGTTGTACACCGGCACGCCGTGGTTCATGCCGCTAGGGGCGCTGTGGTACAAACTGTTGGATATTGTGCAATAGTCTGGTCGGTTAACGGGTGATTGGCAATCGGTCAATCAGGACCGGCTAACTGATTGCCAATCACTCATCACGGAATACATCTTGTCCCCTCTTCAGCGGGTCATCTTATCAATCACGATTGTTGTGGTGTCGGTGTTGTTGACCGCTTCACAGATGACGCGCGCGCTTACGCCGCTGGAGACCGTGCCCTACGAAGCCTTGCCGCCCGATGTGGTTATAGAGACCGTGGTGGCGAATGCCACGCAACTGGTGGCGATGGATTTCACACCGGATGGTCGCCTGCTGTATACGCAGAAGACGGGGGCGGTGCGTGTGGTCGTGAACGATGTCCTGCAACCTAGCCCCGCCTATGATTTCTCGCCAAGCATCGATACCCAGGGGGAACGCGGCTTGCTGGGTCTCGCGGTCGATCCGGCGTTTACGGGGAACAATCGGGTGTGGGTGTATCTGACACGCGATCGCGGCAATGGCAGTGTGCCGCGCTACGAAAATCGCGTGGTGACGTTTGTGCTGCCGCCCGATAACGCCGTGACCGAGACGAAGACCGCCAAGAGTTTTCCGGTCGATTTCTACAACACGATTCATAACGGCGGCAACTTGCACTTTGGGCCGGATGGGAAGTTGTATGTGAGCGTGGGCAACAACGACGAGGTCAACCAAGCCGATGATCCCGCGCAGGCTTTGAGTTCGCCGCTGGGCAAGATTCATCGGTTCACGGTGGGCATTCCATTGAACACGCCCGGCGACAATCCGTTTCCAGGCAACAGCATTTACGCGTATGGTTTGCGCAATTCCTTCGACTTTGATTTTGATCCCGTCAGCGGCAAGTTGTTCGCCACCGAAAATGGTGAAGCGTGCGACGATGAAATCAACCGCGTCCTGTCGGGCTATAACTACGGCTGGCGGCCGTATTATCCGCCACCGCCGTGCGATGATTATGACGGCGCGAACCCGGCTTACAACACGATCCCGCCGCTGTATTTCTGGACAACGTCCGTTGCACCGACGGGGCTGACGTTTTATCGCAGCGATCTGATTCCCGAATGGAAAAACGATCTCTTCATGTGCAGTTACAAAGATGCGACGACAGCGATTCATCATTTCAAGTTGAACGCGGCGCGCACGGCGATTGTATCGCATACGGTGCTCAGCGACACGATCAATCATCAGCCGATTACGTGCCGGACCGATCTGCTAACCGGGCCGGACGGCGCGCTGTACTATTCGCAGGGCGGCGGCTACCCTGAAAATAACGGGCCGATCAAGCGGCTGGTGCGACGTACCTCGGTGGTTGAGAGTTCGATGCGCGTGTTGACCGGGCGCAATGTGGCCGGCGGTGAAGCGGCAGTCGCCATTCAGTTGCGACATCGCGGCACCAATAACAATTCATTCACAGTTTCGGTCGATGTTTCTGCTCAAGCGGGAATTATCGATGTGCAAACGACGCGCGGCACGATCTTCCCGACTTCGGACACCACGCTGGAGTGGTCGGGCGCGGTCAACGGCACGGAGACCGTTGTGGCGACATATACGCTATCGATTGCGGCGCTGCCAACAAGCACCTATCTGCTCGCCAACGCCATTCAGATCGATGCTCCTGGCGCGACCCCGGTGACGCTGACGCCGGTCCTCATCGTCAACGGCCTGACCACTTACCTGCCCATCATGCGCCGCTGAGCCAATCGGGCAGCGTAACGATTTTTGTCTCGTGCTATAATCGCGGCGCGCGAAATGCGCGCTGCTGCTATTTGGCGCTATCATATTCAAATGAGGAGACTCCCCACCATGACCGAAGGACACAAGATTTCAATCGACAATGGCAAATTGATCGTGCCCGACAATCCCGTCGTGCCGTTCATCGAAGGCGACGGCACCGGTGCGGACATCTGGCGCGCCAGTGTGCGCGTGATGGATGCGGCCGTAGAAAAAGCCTATAAAGGCGCGCGCAAGATCGAATGGAAGGAAGTGCTGGCCGGTGAGAAAGCGTTCAACACCGTCAACAACTGGCTGCCCGATGAAACCGTGGACGCCTTCCGTGAATATCTGGTCGGCATCAAGGGGCCGTTGACCACCCCGATCGGTGGCGGCATCCGATCGCTTAACGTGGCCCTGCGGCAGCTGCTCGATCTGTATGTGTGCTTGCGCCCGGTGCGCTGGTTCGCGGGTGTGCCCTCGCCGGTGAAGCATCCCGAGAAGATCGACATGGTGATCTTCCGCGAGAACACCGAAGATATTTACGCGGGCATCGAATTCGAGCAAGGCTCGGCGGCGAATGAAAAATTCCTAGCCTTGTTCAAGGAAGCGTTCCCCAAGGAATACGGCAAGATTCGCTTTCCGGGCAGCACCGGCATCGGCATCAAGTCGGTTTCCAAGGAAGGCACGGAGCGGCTGGTGCGATCGGCCATTCAGTACGCGTTGGCCAACAAGCGCAAGAGCGTGACCTTTGTCCATAAGGGCAACATCATGAAGTACACCGAAGGCGCGTTCCGCAATTGGGGCTATGCGCTGGCCGAAGGCGAATTCGCCGCGCAGACCTACACCTGGGATCAGTGGGAGCGCACCAAGAAGGCCAAGGGTGAAAAGGCCGCGAATGAAGAGCAAAAGGCTGAACTGGCCTCGGGCAAGGTCTTGGTGAAAGACGCGATTGCCGACATCACGTTGCAGCAAGTCCTGACGCGCCCCGACGAGTTCGACGTGATCGCGACGATGAACCTCAACGGCGACTATCTCAGCGATGCGCTGGCCGCGCAAGTGGGCGGCATCGGCATTGCGCCGGGCGGCAACATCAACTATGTCACCGGCCACGCCGTCTTCGAAGCCACGCACGGCACTGCACCCAAGTACGCCAATCTCGATAAGGTCAATCCCGGCTCAGTGGTGTTGTCCGGCGAGATGATGCTGCGCTACATGGGCTGGCTCGAAGCCGCTGATTTGATCATCAAGGGCATGGATGGCGCAATCGGCAGCAAGACCGTGACCTATGACTTCGCGCGCCAAATGGACAGCGCGACCGAAGTGAAGTGCAGCGAGTTCGGCGATGCGGTGATTTCGCACATGTAGGTTAGTAGTTGATAAAAGTGGATTCAGCGAGGAATCTCTGTGCAATGCAGAGGTTCCTCGTTATTTTGGAAAGACAACTTATGCCCATTCGCTTTGAAGACATCGACTGGACGCAGTGGACGCCGCAGGAACGCGCGACGTTGCTGTTCGTGCGTCGCGCCGGACAGGTGCTGCTGATTCGCAAGAAGCGCGGCCTGGGCGCGGGCAAGATCAACGGGCCGGGCGGGCGACTGGATGCGGGCGAAACGCCCATGCAGTGCGCCATCCGCGAGGTGCAAGAAGAATTGCGCGTCACGCCCACGGATGTGCAGTTACGCGGCGAATTGGCGTTTCAATTCGTCGATGGTTATGCCTTGTTCGTGTACGTGTTCAGCGCAGAAGGCTGCGACGGTGAACCGCAAGAGACCGATGAGGCCGCGCCGATCTGGACGCCATTCAGCGCGATCCCGTTCGACGAGATGTGGGCGGATGATCGGCTGTGGTTTCCGCATTTGCTGAATAATCGGCCTTTTCTGGGGCGGTTTTTGTTTGATGGCGATACGTTGTTAGGGCACACCTTGGTCGTGTCACCCGCCAATGGGTGATTGATTTCGGTGTGACAAATTGCTGGGCCACCACGCGCTCGATCGGTTGATCAATCGATCGGGCGCGATTTGTTTTGCCACGCTGTGTCATGTGGAGTATAATGCCGCTTGGCACAATCATCCGCGCTTGATATCCTCAACCTCCTCGTTGATCCCATCAAGCGTGTTTTTGCCCAGGCAGCGCAAATACATCAGCCGCTTACGGCGGCTGCTAAAAATCTCGACAGGGAGGCGCTATGTCTACAGTGGCCAGCCAGCCCCGATCAACCATCAAAGGTGGTTCGATCTATCTGGGCGGCACCGGCATGCTCACGTGGTTGTTGCATCGCATCAGTGGCATTGCCGTAGTCTATTTCCTCACGCTGCACATCTTCGAAGCCTTACAGTTGTTCCGGGGCGTGGCGGGTTACAACGAAGCGACCGAGGCCTACAAGCAATTGTGGTTCCGGCCCTTTGAAATGGCCCTGGTGTTGGCCGTGGTCTATCACGCGCTGAACGGCCTGCGCGTGTGGATGTTTGACGCCTTCCCGCAGACCACCAAGCATCATCGCAAAGTCTTCAAAATCGGCGTGGGTATCTTCGCGTTGATTTCGCTGGCCGTGGCGGTGGTGATGTTGCGCCCGCTGTTTGGCCGCAGTCTGGCCGAGATTTTTGAGGTCAAGAGCACCGGCGCGTTAGTGTATGCGCTGGCGATTGCGCTGCCGGTGGCCTTGCCCGTGCTCTACATCGCATGGCGCGGATCAGGGTTGGCGTCCGGCCCGCTGTTGATCTCGCCATCCAACAGTCGCCCGGCCCCCATGAAGAACGGCTTCGAGCGTTTCATGTGGCAGTTCATGCGCTTCTCTGGCCTGATCATGGTGGTGCTGATCTTTGCGCACTTGACGCTGATGCACTTCATCAACGACATCGATCAGATCACCGGGGAATTCGTGGCCAGTCGGTTTGCCGCCACCCCGCTGTGGATCATCGTCGATCTGATCATTCTGGTGCTGGCCTGGATTCACGGCCTCAACGGCTTGCGCATCGTGCTGATGGATTACATCAAGCGTAGCGGCGCGCGCCGCATCGTGTTTGGCGCGATCGGCCTGTTTGGCTTCGTCTGGTTTGTCGCGGGCGCGGCGGTCTTGTTCTATGTGCAGCAGAACGCGGCCATGATGCTGCAACTGGCTAAGTGATAAGGACTTCCACTATGACCACTCACCATCAATTTGACGCACTGGTCGTGGGCGCGGGCGGCGCGGGCCTGATGGCCGCACTGCACTGCTCCAAGACGGTTAAGAGCACGGCCGTCCTCAGCAAGCTCTATCCCACGCGCAGCCACACCGGCACGGCGCAAGGCGGCGTCGCGGCGCCGTTGGGCAACATGGAAGAGGACAACTGGGAATGGTACATGTACGACACGGTGAAGGGCGGCGACTATCTGGTTGATCAGGATGCTGCCGAAGTGTTGGCCAAAGAATCCAGCGAAGCCGTGATCGAGTTGGAGCACATGGGCTTGCCGTTCGATCGCACGCCCGATGGCAAGATCGAGCAACGCCGTTTTGGCGGCCACACCCGCAACTTCGGTGAGAAGCCCGTCATGCGCGCTTGCAAAGCCGCCGACCGCACCGGCCACATGATTTTGCAGACGCTGTATCAACAGTGCATCAAGCAAAACGTCCAGTTCTTCGATGAATATCAGGTCATCGACCTCATCATCGAAAACAATGTGTGCAAGGGCGCGGTGGCGATTCAGATTCTCACCGGCGAAGTGCATGTCTTCCATTCCAAAGGCACGCTGCTGGCCGTGGGCGGCTTCGGGCGCGTGTGGTCGGT
>JAGOBP010000126.1 GCA_017999195.1 Thermoflexales bacterium | reverse complement strand
GGTCCAGTGAATCACGAATTGCTGCATCATGCGGAAATGACCGACATCAACCGCACCGAACTGGTGGCGCTGGCTCCGTTGCTGGTGCTGATGTTGGCGATTGGCCTGTATCCGATGTGGCTGATGGGTGTGATCAACGAATCGGTGGTGAAGTTGATCGGCGGCTAAGCGCTCCGATAGTTCTCTTGAGGCTCAAGATATGGACTCTCTATTGTTGACTGTCATGACCTTTGCCCCGATTGTGGCGGGCACGATCATCCTGCTGATGCCGTCTGATCGCGCCAAGGCGATTAAGATTGTCGCAGCTGTCGGTGCGTTCGTGTCGTTGCTATTCTCCATCATCGTGTTTTTCCGGTACGATCAGGCGGCTGCGGCGGTTGATCCAGCGAAGTTTCAGTATCAGTTCACCCTGCAATTCGATTGGGTAAAATCTCTGGGTATCAGCTACCACGTCGGGGTCGATGGCATCAGCGTGGTCATGAGTCTATTGACGGGTATCGTCGGCCTGATGGGCGTTATTATCTCGTGGGGCATCAAGGATCGGCCGCGCGAATTCTTTGCCTTCTTCATGTTCCTGGTCGCGGGCGTGTTTGGTGTGTTCGTGTCGCTGGACCTGTTCCTGTTGCTGTTCTTCTACGAACTGTCGATTTTCCCAATGTACTTCCTCATCGCCAACTGGGGTTCAACTCGCAAAGAATACGCGGCGATGAAGTTGACCCTGTATTTGCTCATCGGCTCGATCATCGCCATGATCGGTATCCTGGCCGTATATTTCTCGGCCGACTCCGTGGCGATGGGTCTGAATCCCGGCGAGCGCACCTTTGACATGTTACTCTTGATAAAGGGTAACATCCCGCTGGATGTGCAGCGCTTCTGGTTCCTGCCGATCTTCATCGGATTTGGGGTACTGGCCGGTATCTGGCCGTTCCACAATTGGTCGCCCGATGGTCACGTGGCCGCCCCCACGGCCGTGTCGATGATCCACGCAGGCGTGTTGATGAAGTTGGGTGCGTTCGCGGCGCTCATTGCGGTGCGCCTGTTGCCGCAAGCGGCCAAAGAGCAGATGCCCTTCGTGATTCTGCTGGTCACGGTGAATGTGGTGTATGGCGCGGCCATCGCCATGGTGCAGAAAGACTTCAAATACGTCATCGGCTTCTCATCGGTCAGCCACATGGGGCTGGTCACGATGGGCTTCGCGACGATGAATCAGACTGGCATGAATGGCGCGGTACTGCAAATGTGGAGCCACGGCATAATGACAGCCTGTTTCTTCTCCGTGGTTGGCTTGATCTACGATCGGGCGCACACCCGGCAGATTCCAGAGTTGAGCGGCTGGTCCAAGTATTTCCCCTTGGCCACACTCGCTTTTGTGGTCGGCGGTTTGGTCAGCATGGGCATGCCCGGCTTCAGCGGCTTTGTGGCTGAATTGCAGATCTTCATGGGGCTATGGAAAGGGCCGGTCTTCGGTCAAATCTGGTACTATCCCATTATCGCCATTCTCTCGATCACGGGTGTGGTGCTGACGGCGGCCTATGTGTTGCGCGTCGTGCAGCAGGTGTTCTTTGGCGAGTGGGATCCGCACAAGTGGCACGATCTGCGCCCGAACAACTGGGGCGACAAACTGGTACTGGTCACGTTTACGGCGTTGATGGTGCTGGTCGGGTTGTTCCCCGGTGTGTTGATGAATATGATCAGTGTCGGCACCGCGCCGGTGATGAAGTTGTTGGGAGGCTAACCTCGCATGACTGCTGAGCAACTTACCCAGGGCCTTGTGGCCGTTCTCCCTGAAATCCTGTTGTTGGCGTTGGGCTTCATCGTCATCACCGCCGACCTGTTTATGCGCCGCCGCACCGATCGCCGCTCGCTGGCTTATCTGTCGATCGTTGGATTGCTGGTTACGCTGGTCGTGATCGCTATGCAGAGTGTGCCATTGATGGCCGGGGCTGCGCCCGCCGTGCAACCGGTGTTGGGCGGCATGGTGCGAATCGATCTCGCCGTGCAGCTATTCCGCATCATGTTTGTGGTCGCGGCGATTTTGACGTGTGTCATCTCGCTGGACTTCAACCCGATCAAGCACAACGGCGAATACTACAGCTTGTTGATTTTCAGTGCGCTGGGCATGGGTATGATGGCCGCGTCGAACGACATCATCATGCTGTATGTCGGTCTGGAGACCACCGGTATCGCGTTGTACATGTTGGCCGGGTTCATGCGCGATACGCGCCCGTCGTCTGAAGCGGGCTTGAAGTATTTCCTGTTTGGCGCGTTCACCTCCACGATTTTGCTTTATGGCTTGAGCTTGCTGTTTGGATTTACGGGGCAGACGGGCTATCAAGCCATGTCCACTGAATTGGCAAAGTTGGTGGCAAATCAGCAGACCTTGCCGGTGATGGTTGCGCTGGTGCTGGTGCTGGTTGGCTTTGGCTTCAAGGTCGCGGCGGTTCCCTTCCATATGTGGGCCCCCGATGTGTACGAAGGCGCGCCGACGCCCATTACGGCCTTTATTTCGGTGGCGTCCAAAGCTGCGGGCTTCGCTGTTCTGGTGCGCTTCTTTTTGTTGGTGTTTGGCCCGGTGCAAGAGCAGTGGATTGGGTTGGTGGCGGCGCTATCTGTGGCCACAATGACTCTGGGTAACGTGCTGGCGATTCCGCAGCGCAACATCAAGCGCATGCTGGCCTATTCATCCATTGCGCAGGCCGGATACGTATTGATCGGCGTGGCCGCGGTCGGTACGGCGGGCACGGCGGGCGTGTTGTATTATCTGACGGCGTATGTCTTGACCAACATCGCGGCCTTTGCCGTGGTTGAAGTCGTCACGAATGTGACAGGCAGCGAGTTGATCAAAGACCTGGCGGGCTTCAGCCGCCGATCGCCCGGTGTGGCCTTGGCGCTCCTTGCGGCGATGTTGTCATTGTCCGGTGTACCGCCGCTGGCAGGCTTCTTTGCCAAGTTTTTTATCTTCAATGCGGCGGTGGGTTATGTGGACGGCACTGGCCAGCACGTCTTAGTGTGGCTAGCGATTGTCGGCGTGTTGAATAGTATCGTGGCGTTGTACTACTATCTGATCATCTTGAAGGTCACGTATGTTGATCGGGCCGAGGGCGACACCGTCCCCGTGGCTGTGCCCGGATCGTACAAGATCGCGCTGGCCGTGACGATGCTGGGCATGTTGGTCATGGGCATCTTTGCTGCGCCGTGGTACACCGTCGCAACGACTGCGGCCCAGACGATTCGGTGATTTTTGATCGAGTTTGGTGATTGCGCCAATTTTTACATTGACGAATCATGCGGGGTGTGCTAAGATTTTGAAGAGAGCGCGCCCCTCATTGAGGGCGCGCGACTGTTGTCACATGAATGAATCCAAACCCGAGACGCCCAATAATACTCAAGCGGTCAGCAAAGCGCTGGCCGAGGGGAGTTTGATCGGGGCGCAGGCTGGCTGCATCAGCGTGTTTCTGGTGATTGTGGCCTTGATCATCGGGCTGGTGTTGGATCAAGTTTTGGGAACAAAACCGATGTTTGTGCTGGGGCTGCTGCTCCTCAGCATTCCGGTGAGTTTGTACGCGATGGTGCGCAGTGTCTTGGCCAGTTCGCGAACCAAACAGCCCACATCATCCGCAGCAAAATCCAAGAAGGAGGATAAGGCCCTTGAACAAGCTGATTAAGTTCGTACTCTTTATTGCCGTGATCGTCGGCTTGTGCAGCTTGGCAGGCGCACTTGGCAAGCTGGGCAACTTCCCGGCGGTGGCATTGCCGGCCGAAGCGCCATTCTCGATTGGCGGATTCCCGGTTGCCAACACGCTCATCACCACCCTGATCGCCGATGCGGTGTTGTTGCTGTTTGTGTTTGCGGCCATGCGCAAGATTCGACGCGGAGACCCCGAGGCCGATATTCCGCGCGGTGCACAAAATATTTTCGAATTGATGATGGACGCCCTGTACGGGCTGAGCAAGAATGTGGCCGGGTCTAACGCCGCCAAGATCTTCCCCATCATGGCGACCATCTTCCTGTTTGTGCTCTTCGCCAACTGGATGGAAATGTTGCCGGGCATGGAAAGCATTGGCACCATGCACACCCCGCACGAAGGTACCGGCTTTAAGCCTGTGGAACTGATCGCCGGGATTTATACGGTCGATCGTGCGCAGCCGGTGGAAATTGCCGCGCATGCAGCTGAAGGTGAGACCGCGCCAGCCGAAGGTGAACATGCCGATGAGATGTGCACCTCCTGCATCGTGGTGCCGTTCTTCCGTGTACCGACCAGCGACATCAACACCACCTTGGCCTTGGCGCTGGTGACCATGGTGCTGGTGCAGGTCTTTGGGTTCCGGGCACTGGGCGGCGCGTACATCTACAAGTTCATCAACATTCCGGCCTTGCAAAAAGGCGGTATGGGGATCATGTTCTTCGTCGTAGGCTTCCTGGAACTGATTTCTGAAATCTCCCGCATCCTGTCGTTTGCCTTCCGTCTTCTGGGCAACATCTTTGCGGGCGGTGTGTTGCTGTTCGTGATGACGTCGCTGATGCCGTTCATCTTGCCGGTGCCGTTCTACGGCTTGGAACTGTTCGTGGGCTTCATTCAGGCGCTCGTGTTCTCCATGCTGTCTCTGGCGTTTATCAGCGGCGCAATGGCCAGTCATGACAGCCACGAAGAAGCGCATCACTAAATCAAAATCACTTATCACTATCCACTTGAGGAGGATGGCACAACATGGAAAAGGCTCTCGTTGACGCGATTCGGTTCTTGGGCGCTGGCCTGGCAATCGGTTTGGGCGCGATTGGCCCCGGCATCGGCATCGGTATTTTGATGCAGGGCGCGTTGCAGGCTATGGGCCGCAACCCGGATGCTTCGTCTAACATTCAGACGAATATGATCCTCGGCGTGGCGTTCGCCGAAGCGATCGCAATTTATGCGTTGGTCGTGGCGCTCATTCTGATGTTCGTCGTCGGCGCCTAAACGGAGGCTCAGCGTGGAAAAATTAGGTATTAAGTTTACGCTGCTGATCGCGCAGATCGTCAATATCGTCGTTTTGATATTGTTGCTGCACTCAGTAGCCTACAAGCCGATTCTCAAGTTCCTTGATGGTCGCCGCGAAAAGATCGCTAAGGGCTTGGAGGATGCGCGCAAGGCTGAAGCCCGGCTGGCCAACATCGAAGCCGACTACAGTAAGCGCATGGATGAAGCCCGCGCCGAAGGTCAGAAGACCGTGGCCGAAATGACGGCGAATGCCGAAAAACAGGCCGCTGCTATCATCGCCAAGGCCAATGAAGATGCCGCCCGTATCAAGGTGCAGGCGCAGGAAGAGGCCATGCTGGAGCGCAACAAGGCGCTGGCCGATCTGCGCACGCAAGTTGTGGCGCTGTCGATGGCTGCGGCTAACAAACTCATTGGCGAATCGATGGACGCTGCTCGCCAGCGGGTGTTGGTGGACGAGTTCTTCAGCGGCGTGAAGTCGGGCAAGGTCGTGTTGCTGGATCCCGGCGTCAGCGCTGCCGGTGCGAAGGCGGAAGTCACGTCGGCGTTGCCGCTGTCTGCCAATGAGCAAACGTCGATCAAGACCGACCTGACAGGGCGTGGCGCCAGCGAAGTTGAATTCAAGGTCGATCCCAAGATTCTGGGCGGCTTGCTGGTGCGCGTGGGAGACCGCGTTGTGGATGCGTCGGTTTCCGGCCGCATGGAAGCGATGAAGTCCAGCCTAAGCTAGGGGCATCTTTCGCGGTTGATTGGTTGTAACTGGAAGGCGTCGAGGTCGCTGGTCGATCTCGACGCCTTTTGATTTCTGGTTTGACGGGAGGCGCATGATGTTGATCCGTTCGGTTGAAGAGCGCGACTCGGCTGAATGGTTGCGGATGCGGCTGACTTTGTGGCCTGATTATACCGTCGATGAGATACTGGCTGAAATGACTTCACTTCGGGCCGATGAATCCGCCGCCACCTTTGTGGCCGATCGGGGTGACGGCACGCTCGGCGGCTTCGTGGAGGCGGGTCTGCGAAAATATGCCGAGGGCTGCGACACATCGCCGGTCGGTTACATCGAAGGCTGGTACGTCGATGCGGACTTACGGACGCAGGGGCTCGGTCGGGCCTTGGTGCGGGCCGCAGAAGACTGGGATATGGCCAAGGGGTGTGTTGAAATGGGCTCCGATACGTGGCTTGACAACGAGGTGAGTTATCGCGCGCATCTCGCCATCGGCTACCAAGAGGCCGAACGGTTGATCCATTTCAACAAGCGCCTTGTCCCTTGAGCCAATTGTCAGCCAGTTGGGACGTTGCTGGCATGCGGGCAATTGGCCTTGATCTATAATCCAGCCAGATGTTCAATCAAGGAGAGTACCATGTATCGTGATGATCGTCCCGGCTGTCTGATGGGTTTGCTGCAACTGTTCTTGCTGGATAAGTTATTCGGCTGGCTGCAGCGCGGCATCGGTTTTGGCAGCGGCAGTGTGCTGGGCTGCGGCTGCGGCCCAATTTTGTTCGTCATTTTCGTGTTGATGGCCTGCGGCATTTTCTGCAACACCAATTGGTTAAAGTTGTTTGTGCCATAAGCAGTTGGATTTGGTTTGATCCTTCAAACGCAATCGGGGGGCACGAGTGGTAAAATGGCGGCGTCGTGAATTGGTTCACCTTACGCCGGAGACCTTGCATGAATCGTCTGCTGTTGGCTGGTCTGATCTTGATCTGCGCCGGCCTATTGTCCGCCTGCGGCCGGAGCGCCATTACGCCGCGCGCTCACACGGCCACCCCCGTGCCTGAATTGAATGTGACGCGTCCGCCTGCTACGGCGCGCCCCACGTTCACGGCGGCAGATGTCTCGCTGTCGCCGACGCCTTTGCCACCCACCTGGACCGCGACTCCCTTACCGACCGCGACACCGACGCTTACGCCCTCGCCGGTAGTGACGCGTGTGCGGCCCAGCCCTACGTCATCTGGCCCGCTGAGTGTGGCCGTCTACGTCGCCAGTTGCCGCCGTGCCCCGGTGCCGGGCAAGTCCGGCAATGTAGTCGTGCAGATCTCAATCGAGGCAACCGGCGGCAACGGGGCTTATTATTACTTCAACGAAGGGGTTGAATCGCCAACCAAGTTTGTGGATATTCCATGGGAACGTGGCACGCGCTTGATCGGCACTGTCCGCGTTCAATCGGGTGACGGCCAGAGCCTGAAGAAAGAATATGATATTCCCACCAGGGAGTTGGTCTGTCAGTAACCCACCGCGACTAAAAACAAACCGCCGCGCACCCGATCAGCGATCGAGTGCGCGGCGGTTTGCGTTCTGCGTTGGATTTACACGTGCGCGAAGAACTCTCGTTCAATGGCCTCGGCACTGGGATATGTATCGCAGCGCATAAACGGCGCAAAGGCCGGATAGACCTTGCGCGCGATCTCGTACACTTTCATGGCCAGGCGGCGATAGGCGAAGTGACCGTTTGGCCCGCCGCGCAACAGCGTGAAGTGAAACAACTCGCGCAGGTTCATGGTCATGAGCACGCGCCGATTGAAGGCGTTGGGCACCACGTAAGTGGCTTCGTGCGGATATTGATCGGCCAGGGTGCGATAGACAGCGGCCGCCGCGTCCATCGCGCGCTTGTAGCGCTCGGCAAAACCGGCCTCGACAAAGGCTTGTGGCAGGGCGTAGCCCAAATGCGTGCCCAGCGCCTGCGTGGTCTGGGTCATGATGCGATGCCGCTTCACGTCAAAGTACGCGCCTTGATCCATAATGCAGTCGAAGGTGCAGGTGGTGTGTTCCAGTTCGCGCAGCGGCGCGTCGAAGTCGCCGCGCTCGTGCAGCGCCGCCTGAATGATGGCCGCTTGCTCGGCGGCGGGCAGGGCGCGCACGTGTTCGAGCGTGCGCGCATAATCGGCGCGACTGAACGCGTACAGGCATGCCGCCGCCACGCGCGTGACCGCCTCGGCATCGTAATCGATCAGCGTCGCGGCCTCGATCGATTTGGCGGGCTGATCGGGCGGAAAGACGCGTGATTTTGGCCCCAGATCGCAAATGCGCTGCGCGGCCGTCGCCAGATAGTCGCTGTGCTCGGCATACTTCACCAGCGTCGGCACTTCGCTTTGCGCCACCTGCTTCATCTCCGCGCCGATGGCGCGTGCTTCCTCTAATGGATGCGACAGCAACTTGGTGATGGCGTGTTCCAGCACGCGCGCATTGGCCGTCATGCCCACGTTGGCCAGCGTCGCCGTGGGCAGCAGGTAGCGACAATTGTCGATCCATTTGCTGCGGATGCGGCCTTCGTAGCGCTTTTCCGCTTCGCCGTCGTGGCGCGGATATTTGCGCAAGATCACCTGGCGCACCGGTTCGATGCTGTCAAAGTACGTGTCAAACAACAGATGGATCGTGTCGGCGTACAACGACGCGTGCGGTGAGGCGGCGATGGCGGGCGGCGTGAAGAACGCATCCCGATCGAAGATCTGATACCGCGTGGACTTCTCGGTGTACGAGGCGAGCCGGTTGCTCTCGATCGCTTCGATCGCCAATCGGGAGACGTTCTCCAGCGCCAGGTGCAGCACGGCATGTTCGGCCACGCTGGCATGTCCGTAACCGACCACCCATTTTTCGTGAAATTCGGCCGATTTCTCGGCGCTTAATTCTGACGCAATAGCGCGGAACGATTCCGGCACGCGGCTGGTCTTGGCAAAGGCCACGGCGATGACTTCCGGGCTAAGTTCTTTGGGATTGAGCAGGTAAATATCGCGTGGTTTCATGGCCCCTCACTTGACAAGGTCTCTGGTGCGCGCCACATCGCGCCTGATCTGCGCCACCAGTTCGGACACGCCGTTGAATTTCTGTTCGCCCCGTAAAAACTCGATAAAATCCAGTGTGACATTGATGCCATACAAATCTTTGTCGAAGTCCAGCAGATGCGCCTCGATGGTGCGC
>JAGOBP010000125.1 GCA_017999195.1 Thermoflexales bacterium | reverse complement strand
GTTCCTGTGTTCCGATGCCGCGCGCTACATCACTGGACAAGCCATCAACATCGATGGCGGCAAGGTGATGCTGTAGCAATGACCAATGCCAAATGACGAATGACAAACCAACCGTACGGCAGTGGAGATTGTTCACTCGTCACTTATCACTCGTCAATTCAGGAGCATCGTGCGTAATTTGAAATCGCCGTTGTTTGCCATTGTGCTGTTGCTGGCTGTGTTGCTGTTGATTGGCGTGCCGCTGCTGACGCGCGGTAGCCTGGTACAAGAGGCCGATCCCGACGACGGTCAGCCGATCGAGTGGCGCAGCGAAGCGCTGGGCTTTCGCGTCACGTATCCGTCCAAATGGCAGGCGCTGACGGATCCGCGCGAACTTATCGGCGATAACCCGACTAACTTGCATGCTGTAGCCTTTGTGCCCAATCCCGGTTCCAAGTCGCTGATCATTGTCTACGCTCAAACACTCACCTCGACGGAAACTTTAGACGCGTATGTGGCGCGTCAATTACAGGATTTGCAGGGCAATGAGGCCAACATTACCTTTGCGTCACCCGCGTCATTGAAGTTGACGGGGGGCGTTGACGCGCGCGAAACTTCGGCGCTGATCACGACCGAGACACCGCCGCGCCAACAGCGTGTGATCATGACGGTCAACGGCCCGCGTGCTTTTGCGCTGTATTACACCGGCCCGGCTGATGGCCGTTATGCGCAAGCCTTTGACAGCCTGATTCAATCGTTTGCCTTTTTGCCGTGACTTTCGTGGAATTCGTGTACTTGCGGAGGTGTCATGCGCCTTAATCACCGGTTGCTGCCCATGGTCGATTACCACAAAGCAAAGCAATTGCTGTGGGATCCGCGTGACATCGATTGCGCACCAGACCGCCGCGATTGGGCGACGATGACACCGCGCGAACGCGACCTGATCTTGCGGGTGGGTTCGCTGTTTCATGCGGGCGAAGAAGCCGTGGCGCATGACCTGGCCCCGCTGCTGGTGGCCGTGCGCCGCGAGGGCGGCCATATCGAAGACGAATTCTTCCTGACTACGCAAATCTTTGAAGAAGCCAAGCACATGGAATTCTTCGATCGCTGGTTCGATGAAGTGCCCGATGGCCCGATCGATTTGGCGAGTTATCTTGGCCCCAGCTACGCCCCCGTCTTTTTTGAAACGCTACCCACCGCGCTCAATCGCCTGCTCACCGATTCCAGTCCAGCCGCACAAGTAGACGCCAGCGTGGTCTATCATATGATCATCGAAGGCGTACTGGCCGAGACGGGCTATCATGGTTTTTATCAAGCCTTGAAAGCGCGCGGCCTGCTGCCGGGCCTGGTGCGTGGCATCGAATTGGTGCAGCGCGATGAAGCGCGTCACATTGCCTTTGGCGTCTACTTCTTGCAGCGGCACGTGCACGCCAATCCGGCGCTGTGGGCGCAGATCGAAGAGCGCATGGCCGAGTTGTTGCCCGCCGCGCTGGCTATCGTCGGCGATGCCTTTATCCCGTACGGCGACGACATTCCATTTCAACTGGATGTCGCCGAGATGATCACCTTTGCCAGCGATCAATTCAACCGCCGCCTCAACGCCGTGGAACGCGCCAAGACAATGATCAATGATTGTTGTACAATGATGGTTGACGGCTAACGGATCACCGATGACCACTCACCAATTATCCATCCGCCTATGATCGGTCAACTGCTTGACGGTTATGAAGTGCAGCAAGAGGCCGGGCGCGGGGCCAGCGCGATCGTGTATGTGGCCCGCCAGCGCCCCGTCGAACGCTACGTCGCGTTGAAAGTCTTCGGGCCGTTGGATAGCCGCGGGCGCGATCGGTTGCGCGCGGTGCTGGCCCAACTGGCCGATCTTGATCACACCAATCTGCTGCCGGTGTACGCCAGTGGCACGACCGGCGATCAAGTCTACGCCGTCATGCGCTACATGCCGACGGGCACGCTGCAAGCGCGGCTGCGCGCGCAGCGCTTTCGCCTGGACAACATTGAGCGTATCGTCTCGCAAGTGGCGGCGGCGCTGGATTACGCGCAACAACACGGCCTGGCGCATGGCCGCCTTACCCCGGCCAACATCTTGTTCGATCACGCGGGCAATGCCTTTGTGGCCGATTGCGGCCTGACCAGCGCATTCGATGTGCCGCCCTCCGATTATGCCGCGCCCGAATTACGCCGCCGCCCCGCCCCCGATCTGGCTGGCGCCATCTGCGCCGATGCGTATAGTTTGGGCGCAATTTTGTATGAATTATTGACCGGCAAGAAGCCCTTTGAACCGGACCGTGACGATGAGCGGGTCAATCGGCGGTTGGCCTTGCCGCCGCGCCCCGGCGCGCTCAACTCCAAAGTGACGCCCGCCATCGACGCGGTCGTGATGAAAGCGCTGGCGCTTGATCCCGAGCAACGCTATCAGTCGCCGCTGGAATTAGCCGCAGCCTTGACGCAAGCCCGCGCTGAGGCTGGCGCGCCGCCCGATGGGATACGCCGTGTCACCGCGCATCCGGCAGCGCGTGATCGACGCGGCTGGGTGTTTGGCTTGATCGGCTTGCTGATCGTGATCGCGGCCGCGATCGGTTTGGCCACGCGCACACCTGCGGCCGCACCCGGCCCGATCGAACCCGCTGGCCCGAACACGCCGACACCACCCGCAGTCGTGCCGACCACTGCGTCTGCTGCTACCCCAACCACGAACCCGCCTGTCAGCCCGCTGCCAGCGACAGCGGCGGGCGCAGCCGCGCCCGCCATCACCGCCACTCCGCTGCCAACAGTGTTGGCAACATCATCACCAACGCCCGCCCCGACGTTGACGCGGACGCCCAGTCGCACGCCACGCCGCGTGACCGTGACACCGACTCCGGCCATCTCGATCGATCCGCTAAAGTTGATGATCCCGCGTCAGTCCGATCGCACCACGTTGATCTTGACATTCCGCACCGTTGTCCGGCCAAGCGACAGCGGCCCGCTGGGCCTGTTGAGTCTGCAAGTGCCGGGCATCGACCCGACCTTGATCGAGCCGATCCTGGCGCAAGTAGGCTCGGGCGAGCAGACGCTGCGGGTGGGCGTCAGCGTGGATTGCCGCCGCTGGCTTGAGTCGTTCACGACCGATCAAGTGATCGTGACGTTGACTTCAGAATCGGGCCGCGTGCTGCTGTCGCAGACCGTCCAATACTTCAAGACGTGGTGCTATTAGGCCTCATCAAACAGCGCTGCTCCATATCGTCGTTAGGCCAGGCTCTTGCGCCTGGCCTGTTTGTAGTTCATACACCACTCGCGGGGAGACACCGATGGACTTCACAACACTCTTGACCTCAGTGACGGATCGCGCGGGGCTGATCCAGCTCAATCGGCCGCAGCAACTCAACGCACTGAATGTGACCGTGATGGAAGAAGTGGTTACGGCGTTGGAGGCCTTTGATCAAGACGAACGAATCGGGTGTATCGTGATCACGGGCAATCCGTGGGCGTTTGCGGCAGGCGCCGACATCAAGGATATGGCCCAGGCCACCGCCGTGGACATGCTGCTGCGCGACAGCGTCAAGCGCTGGGATCGCCTCAAGCAGATCAAGAAACCCGTCATCGCGGCGGTCTCTGGCTATTGCCTGGGCGGCGGCTGCGAGTTAGCCATGACGTGCGATCTGATTATCGCGTCAGAGTCGGCGCAATTCGGCCAGCCGGAAGTCAACCTGGGCGTGATACCGGGCGCGGGCGGCACGCAGCGGTTAACGCGCGCCATCGGCAAAAGCAAGGCGATGGAGATGGTGTTGACGGGCCGCTTCATGGATGCGCGCGAGGCAGAACAAGTTGGCCTGGTCGCGCGGGTCGTTCCCGTGGAAGTGTATCTGGATGAAGCGCTGAAGCTGGCCAACGAAATTGCGGCGCGGCCGCCCGTGGCGGTGCGGCTGGCAAAAGAGGCTGTGAATAAGGCGTTTGAAACGGCTTTGAGCGAGGGGTTGGATTACGAGCGGCGGTTGTTCTACCTCTTGTTTGCCACTGCCGATCAAAAAGAAGGCATGCGCGCCTTCATTGAGAAGCGCCCGGCCGAGTGGCAGGGCCGCTAGATTTCACGTCTTTTTCATCTTTAACCGCTATCATCACCCCAGCCGCTAAGTGCCGTATTTGGGAGATGACCGCATGCCGCCCAGCAAGAAAACCGTGGTTAAGCCGCCCGTCAGGAAACGCCGTAAGTTGTTGTTGCTCGCACTGATCCCCGTCGTTATCATCGTGCTGGGTGTGGCGACAGTCGCAACGGCCATGTCGTTTGAAAATCACGATGACTTCTGCGCCTCATGCCACTCCGAGCCGGAAAGCACGTTTTTCCAGCGCGAATCGGCCACCCCGATTGATCTAGCCAGTTTTCACAGCACGGAGAAGGTGAACTGCATCGACTGCCATTCCGGCGTCGGCCTGATTCCGGGGCGTGTCGATTCGTTCTTGCTGGGGACTAAAGACCTCATCGCGTGGCAGCTGGGCCAGGCCAAGCAACCGGCGGTCCACACCCATCCGATCGATGATGTAAACTGCCTGAAGTGCCACGGCGATCTGATGAAGCAGCAAAACATGAATAACCACTTTCACATCTTCCTGTCGCGCTGGCAAGCCCGCGACAAAAACGCCGCAACCTGCGTGAGTTGTCATCAGTCGCACGTCACCGACGGCGAAGCCCAGTTAGGCTTCCTCAATCGCACCAGCACCACCGCCGTCTGCCAGTCATGCCATCGAGTCCTGGGCGACTGACCACGCAGACAAAGACTCGGTTTCAGCGGCGCTATGGCCGCTTACGGCGCGCGCCTTTCACACTCAGGCGCTGTTCCCAATGTGACTTGAACAATGGCCCGGGCCAGGTCAGCACGTATACGTGATCTGGCCCGTCGGCAAACAATCGCTGCTCGTGCCGATCAACGCGAATCGCATACAGCGTGAAATAGGCTTCCAGGCGCGCCCGATCGGCCTGGTAGCACCGCACCAACACGTCCTCATCCTGCGCGGCCTCCGGCAACGGATTCAGGCCGCGGTCGAACAGATCGATCATCGTCTGGGCTTTGATGTAGCGTTCCATGCTGTCTCCGTTTATGCCTTCCGATAGATCCAGTTCCCGTCTTGATTGTCGCAGAAGCCCAGCGTTTCCCAAAAGCCGATGGCGGTTGGCCGGACCCGATCGGCGATGATCACGTCAAAGTGGCGCTTGCAATCGTCCACAAACTCGCGACCATAACCGTGCCCCGCCCATTCGGGATAAATGTTGATCGAATAAATCACCAGCGTCGCCGGAGTGGTTGCGGTTGGATCGATCCGTTGACAGCGGGCCTTGCCGATGCGTGTGTCGCCACTTGAAATATCGGCCCAATCATAGTGCGAATGCTGCCGGGCTTGAGACAGAAATTCAATTGAGATGGACATGGTTTGATGGCTCTTATTGAAAACCCTGGCAAAACGCCAGCACGTTTTTGCCCAGATCGGGCAGGTAATACCCGCCCTCCAGAATGGCAAAGCGACGCCCCTGAGCGGCCTTGTGCGAAAACTGCTTCATGAGCACGCCGATGCGGTAGAAATCAAAGGTCGTCAGTTTACGGCCCACGTCTTTGTAGTACGAATCAAAACCCGCGCACACCCCCACGATATCGACCGCCGGGATGTCCCTGGTGACCGCCTGAATCTCTTTAAGATACGCCTCGTTATCGTCGGCATACGGGTTCAGAATGTGACAGGTCTTCCACTGCGACAACACGTCTTTGGTGCCGTCGCCGGTATGCGCATCAAAATCCAACACAAACGCAGATTCGATGTGGCCCGCTTGCTTCAACTGCAACAGCGCAATGCCCATGTTGCAGAAAACGCAGTAGCCCCAGGTGGACTCGCGCGAGGCGTGATGTCCCGGCGGCCGCAGGCAGGCAAAGGCCGGTGTCCCGGTGAACGCAAAATTGGCCGCGGCGATGGCCGCCCCGGCCGCCAGAGTCGCCATCGTGTACAGAGGCACGTTCGATTTGACGCTCTCCACATAGTGCGGCGAATGCGCCAGCCGCACCTCGGCCTCACTCGCTGGATCAGGGCGAACGATCTCAAAGGTGCGTTCGGCGCTCAGCACGGTCATGATGGCTTCCAACCGGCCCGGCACCGCTGCGCCATCGGCGGAATCGACCGCATAATCTGAAATGTAGAATTTGTCATCAAACAGTATTTTCATGTTGGCTGAGTCCGTCTGCGAGCGCCCGACCGTTGTGCGCCGTCAGTATAGAGTGAATCACCGCCGGGGTCAACTGTTTTGCCTCGTTGGGGGCGCGTCAAAGTTTTGCAGATTCGCCCCCGGCGAATGCGCCTGGCGGCCCACCGCCGCGTTGCGGCGGACATGGGCGAATTCGCGGCAACAACCACACGAAGTCGGCCTGCGCCGACTCGAATCCAGCCGACGAAGGTCGGCTTTGTGTAACTGTAGGCGCGACTTCCAGTCGCCAGCCTGTTGCCGCCGCAAAACTTTGACGCGCACTCGCCGTGTCTGAGGTCGAATGGGCAACCGCAGACCGTGCAAAGTATGCTAGAATATTTGCGTTGCTACCGTTGTTCGTCATCTTCAGGTTCATCACGAGGGGCACATGACGCCCATTATCGCTCGGCCGTCCAGATCGCCTTGGCGCATCGTCGGACTCTATGTTGTGGTCAGCGGCCTGTGGATTCTCTTCTCCGATCAGCTGGTTGAACTGATTGTCATCGATCCCGCTCAGCACATCCTCTTCAACTCGCTCAAAGGCGGCCTGTTCGTCGCCATCACCGCGCTGCTGTTATACGTGCTCATTCGGCGCGACACCGGGGCGCTGCGCGACAGCGAAGAACAATACCGCCAGTTATTTGACATGGAGTCCGACGCCGTTTTGCTGATCGATCTGACCACGTTGTGCCTGATCGATGTCAATCAAGCGGCGCTGACGCTCTACGACTACTCCAAAGCCGACTTCTTGAACCTCACCGCGCTCGACCTGTCGGCCGAACCCGATCAGACCCGCGCCTTGTTTGACAACCTGCGCGCCGGCCGCGTCGATCTGCCTTCGAAGCGCCTGCATCGCAAGCGCACCGGCCAAGTCTTTCCCGCCGAGATTGCCAATAACGTCTTTAGTTGGCGCGGCCGCTCCACCGTGTGCGCCACCGTCCGCGACGTCACCGCGCGCCAGCTGGCCGAAGCGCGCGTGCGGCATCTTAATCAACTGTATGCCACGCTCAGCCAGATCAATCAGGCCATCGTGCGCGCGCCCGATCGCGATACGCTCTTTCGCGAAGTCTGCCGCGTGGCCGTCGAATACGGCCAGTTCCGCCTGACGTGGATCGGCTTGATCGACGAAACCATCGAGCGCGTGAAGCCGGTGGCGGCGGCAGGCCCAGAACAAGACTATGTCGCCAACGTGAGCATCGCCTACAAAGACGAGGTGTTGGGGCGCGGCCCCACCGGCACGGCCATTCGCGAAGGGCACTGCGTGCTGTGTCAGGACATCGCCACCGATCCCCGGATGGAGGCGTGGCGCGCGGCGGCGCTGCCACGCGGCTTGCGCTCCTCGGCGGCCGTGCCCATCCGCGAAGCCGATCGCATCATCGGCGCGTTCATGGCCTACGGCGGCGAGCCGCATCTGTTTGACGCCGAAGAAGAAGCCTTGCTGATCGAGGTGGGGCAGACAATTTCGTACGCGCTGGACGGCCTGCTCCACGAAAGCCAGCGACGGCAAGCCGAAGCCGCTTTGCAGCAGATCAACCTGGAATTGGAGCAGCGTGTGGAGCAGCGCACAACCGAATTGAACTTAGCGAACGAACAATTGCGCGCCAAAAACGACGAGTTGAAAGCCTTTGCCTACACCGTCTCGCACGATCTGAAAGCGCCGCTGCGCGGTATCAGCGGGTACGCGCAAGAGTTGGATCGGCGCCATCGGGCCGGGTTGAGCGATCGGGCGCAGTTCTGCCTGACGCAGATCATGACGGCCACGCGCAACCTTGATCACCTGATCGAAGATCTGCTGCATTACTCGCGCCTCGACACGGAAACGTCGACGCCGACCCGCGTCAACCTGCGCGAGATGATCGACACCGTGCTGCACGACCGCGCGCGTCTGATTGCCGAGCAAGGCACGCAGGTCGACATTGAGCTGGCGGCCGACGAGGTGTTGGCCTGGGAACGCGGCCTGTTTCAGGCCGTGACAAACTTGATCGACAACGCCCTGAAATACAGCCGAAAAGCCCTGCCGCCCAAGGTCGCCATTCGCAGCGAGCGGCTGGCAACCGGCTACCGATTGAGCGTCACCGACAACGGCGTGGGCTTTGACATGAAGTATCACGATCGCATTTTTGGCCTGTTCAACCGGCTGGTGCGGGCCGACGAATTTGAAGGCACCGGCGCGGGCTTGGCTATTACCAAAAAAGCGATCGAGAAACAGGGCGGCCGCGTGTGGGCCGAGTCGCAACCCGGCGCTGGCGCGACCTTCTTTATCGAATTTCCGGCCGGCGCGGTCGGCCCGTAGCTTTTCAGGTCAAGGAACGGTATGACATGATAACCTTATCAACAGCCCGCCCCATCCTGCTGGTCGAAGACAACCCGATGGATCTCGATCTGGCGCTGCAAGCCTTTGAAGAATATGCGGTCGCCAACCCGATCGCCGTGTGCCGCGACGGCGAGGAAGCCGTGGCGTACATCGATCAGCATGCGCAGCCCGACGATGCCCAGCTGCCGCTGGTGGCGCTGCTGGATTTGCGCCTGCCGAAAGTGGACGGGCTGGAGGTGCTGCGCTATGCGCGCCAGAACAAGGTGTGGCAAAAAATCCCGATCGTCGTGATGACCACCTCGCGCGAAAACAGCGACATTGACAAGGCGTATGAGTTAGGGGCCAACTCGTATATCGTCAAGCCCGTCGACTTCGACGCCTTTTCCGAAGTA
>JAGOBP010000124.1 GCA_017999195.1 Thermoflexales bacterium | reverse complement strand
GGCTTGAAGCGCGTGATGATCGGCGTGGAGTCCGGTTCGCCCGAGATGCTGGCCCGCTTGCGCAAAGACATCACGCTGGAGCAGGTCTTTGTCAGCGCGGAGAAAATCGCCCGCCGGGGGCTGGGGGCGATTTTGAATTTTATCGTTGGTTTTCCCGGCGAATCCGATGAGAGTGTGCGCGCCACGCTGGAGGTTGTGACGCGCTTGCGCGCCCTGAGTCCCAACTTTGATGCGGCCATCTTTTTCTTCAAGCCGTATCCGGGCAATCCCATTGCCGATGAACTGCTGCAGCAGGGCTATGAATTTCCGGCGACGCTGGAAGCGTGGGCGGACTTCGATTATGTGGGCGGGGCGCGCTCGGCCTGGGTGACGCCCGCCCAGTGGCAGCAAGTGGAACGCTTCAAGTTTTATCAACGCTATGCCTTTGGGCACACGCGGCATCTGTGGCGCTGGCCGCTGCACGCCATCAGTCGTTGGCGCATCAAGCGGCGCATGTATGCTTTTCCAATTGAGAAGGCGCTGATCGAGCGATTGCGTCCCGCGCCGCGCCTATCGTGACCACGATGGATATTCTACTGACCCACGGGTACTTCTTGCATGAAGACCCGCACGAACTGAAAGTGATGAAGCCCTATCCGCCGCTGGGCATTCTGTACAACGCGGCTTATCTCAAGCGCGCGGGCTTTGACGTGGGCGTCTTCGACACCACGTTTAGCAGCCTCGCGGACTTTGAAGCTTACATTCTGCGCGAACGACCGTCGGTGGTGGGCCTGTACACTAACCTCATGACCAAGTTTAACGTGCTCAAGATGATGGCCGTGTGCAAAAGCGTCGGTGCAACAATCATCTTGGGCGGGCCGGAACCCGTGAACTATGCCGAAGAATATCTCACGCGCGGCGCGGATGTGATCGTAGTTGGTGAAGGCGAGGCGACGCTGGCCGAACTGCTGCCGCGCCTGGCGCAGGTCGGCGCGCATCGATTGGACGGTGTCGCGGGCGTGATCTATCGGGCGGAAGACGGCTCGATCGGCCGTAACCTAGCCCGATCGTATGTGCCTGATCTCGACGCGCTGCCTGATCCTGATCGAGAGGCGATCGATCTGGATCGCTACGTCGAGACGTGGCGCACGCATCATGGCGCAGGCTCGACCTCGCTGATCTGCGCGCGCGGCTGTCCGTATCATTGCGAGTGGTGCAGTCATGCCGTGTACGGCAACACGCATCGCCGCCGTTCGCCGCAGCGCGTGGCCGCCGAAGTGGACTACTTGCTGGCGCGCTACAAACCCGATCAATTGTGGTACGCCGACGATGTCTTCACGATCAAGCATTCGTGGCTGTTTGAATATGCCGACGAGTTGAAACGCCGTAATCTGCGCGTGCCGTTTGAGTGCATCTCGCGCGCCGATCGGCTGAACGAGCAAGTGATCGATCGCCTGGCCGAGATGGGCTGTCAGCGCTTGTGGATCGGCTCGGAGTCCGGCTCGCAGAATGTGCTGGATTTGATGAAGCGCGAAGTCAGCGTGGCGCAGGTGCAGGCCATGACGCACGCATTGAAACGGCGCGGCATCCAGACGGGCATGTTCATCATGCTGGGCTATGACGGTGAAGACGAGCGCGATCTGGCAGCAACCGTCGATCACTTAAAAAAAGCCGCGCCCGATGTGTTTCTCACGACGGTCGCGTATCCGATCAAAGGCACGCCGTATTACGCGAAGGTAACGGATCGCGTGCTGGCCCGCACCGATTGGGCCACTCGCTCCGATCGCGATCTCAGCGTCACAGGCCGCCATTCGCCGCGCTACTATTCCTTCGCCACGCGCTGGATGGTGAATGCCGTGGCGCTGCATCGTGAGCAAACCACAGGCGGACGAATTACGCGCCAGATCAAAGCCGCCGCGAATGCCGTCATCGGGCGGGCGGGCATGGCGTTGACGAAGCACGAGCGAGATGAGTGATGAGTGAAACAGCATTTGATGCGGTTGCCACGGAATATGATCGTGACTTTACTGCGACGCCGTTAGCGCGGCTCTTGCGTGAGCAAGTGTGGGCGCGATTGGGCGCGCATTTTCAGGCGGGCGATTACGTGCTGGAGTTAAATTGCGGCACGGGCGAAGACGCGCTCTGGCTCGCGCAGCGCGGCGTGCAGGTGACGGCTACGGATGTTTCGACAGCGATGCTGAACGTGACCGAACGCAAGGCGCGCGACTGTGGCGTGAGTGACTTGATCGAAACGAGCGTGTTGGATTTGACTGCGCCCTTCGCATTGCAGGCCGTGAAGCTTGACGGCGCGTTCTCCAACTTCGGCGGACTGAACTGTGTGAATGATTTGCAGCCATTGGCGGCCTTTCTCGCGAATAGGATTAAGCCGCGCGGCCAATTGATCCTCGTGCCGATGAATCGCTGGTGCGCGTGGGAAATTGTCTGGCATCTGCTACATCGGCAATTTCGCACGGCGTTTCGGCGTTTGCGACGTGATGGCGTAGAAGCCAATGTAGGCCGTGACACGGTGCATGTTTGGTATCCTTCGATCAGAATACTGCGCCAGACATTCGCGCCGCATTTCCAACTCAGGCGCGTGATCGGTCTGGGCGTGTGGCTGCCGCCCTCTTACCTTGAGCCAGTGATCACCAAACGACCAACACTGTTTCGACGGCTACAACGATGTGATCAATTGACGCGCAATCGGTGGCCGTTCAGTCATATAGCGGATCATGTCATTCTCGAATTCGAGCGTGTGGCGTGAAGTCCCCCGTCGCTCGTTATCGCGCAGCATCCCATTGGGACTCGTCAATCCGTCGCCTGTGGTCGCGTTGGCTATGGTGGCGCTTTCGCTTATTTCAAAGCCGCCGCTACAACCGCTTGGTGCTCGAACATATCGGCGGGCGGCCGTTGGTGATTTTGCCGCAAGTGTTCAATCCGGCCTTGTTTGAAGCCAGCACGTTTCTGGCGCGGACGTTGAACTCGATAACGCTTGCACCTGATACCAGCGTGCTTGATCTAGGTACAGGCTCTGGCCTGAACGCCATCATGGCCGCACAACGATCGCGCTGCGTGACGGCCACCGACATTAACCCCGAAGCGGTTCGCTGTGCGCGGATCAATGTCTTGCTCAATCACGTTGAGGAGCGCGTTGAAGTTTTCGAAGGCGACTTGTTTGCCCCGCTCATTGATCGGCGCTTCGATGTAATCGTCTTCAATCCGCCGTTTTTTCGCGGCGTACCGCGCGATCGACTGGATCAAGCTTGGCGATCGACGGATGTGATCGAGCGGTTTGCGGCTGAAGTGCGCGAGCATCTTGCGCCGCAAGGTTATTCACTGGTGATCTACTCATCGACGGCGGATGAAGCCGCGCTGCGGCGGGCGTTTGAGGCGAACGACTTGCATTACAGTATCTTCGCGCAGCGTGACGTGCTTAACGAAGTGCTGACGATCTATCGTGTAACGGTGTAAGGGGGATGCATGACCGACGGAACTTTGGCCGTGATCGAGCGCTTCAATGCCGCCTTCAACGCGCACGATCTCGAAGCGGTGATGGCGCTGATGACGGACGACTGTGTGTTTGAGAATACTTATCCGCCGCCGGACGGCGAACGGTTTGAAGGTCAGGTCGCTGTTCGTGCGAATTTTGCCGCGTTTTTCGCAGAATCGCCGCATGCCCATTTTGAATTTGAAGACACCTTCACCTGCGCTGATCGAGCGTGCGTGCGCTGGCTGTATCGCTGGGAAACAGGGCACGTGCGCGGCGTGGATGTCTTCCGCATGTGCGGCGGCCGCATCGCCGAAAAATCGTCGTACGTCAAAGGCTGATCATGATCGTTCTTTACAATCCGCCCAGTAATGCCCAGCGCAAACCGGTGCTGCCGATGTCGCTGCTGGCTTTGGGCGCGCTGCTGGAAAATCAGCATGAGTACGTCATCGTCGATGGCAACCTCTGGGCTGATCCGCTGGCTGAGTTGACGCGTGTCATTCGCGAGACGCACGCGACCATCCTCGGTGTGACGGTGATGCCGGGGCCGCAGTTGAACGCGGCTGTGCCGACCTGTCGCCAACTCAAAGCGTCATTTCCAAATCTCATGATCATTTGGGGCGGATATTTTCCCACTCAACACTATGAAGTATGTTTGAAATCGGACTTCGTCGATTACGTCGTGCGCGGTCACGGCGAACTGATCTTCAAGAATCTGCTCGATATTCTCGCGCGCCATGGTGATCCGACAGCGCTGCCGGGGTTGGCGTATCGCGATCAGGTGACAGGCGAAGTCCGTTCGAATGAACTCGCGCCGATTCCACATCCCGATCAAATGCCGGATTTTCCCTATCAACGCATTGATGTGGCAAAGTATGTGCGTCGCACGTTCATGGGCTCGCGCACACTGCCGCATCATTCCAGTTATGGCTGTCCCTTCTTCTGCAACTTCTGCGCCGTGGTCAACATGGTCAACGGGCGGTGGCTGGCGCAATCGGCGGAGCGCACGGCCAACGTGACGCGGCGTTTGGTGGATGAGTATGCCATCGACGCGATCGAGTTTTACGACAATAACTTCTTCACGCACGAAGCCCGCACGGCCGAGTTTGCCGAGCGGATCACCGACCTGTCGATCGGATGGTGGGGCGAAGCGCGCATCGATACCTTGATGAAGTATGCCGATCGGACGTGGCAAACGATGCGCGACTCCGGCCTAAAGATGATCTTCCTCGGCGCGGAGTCTGGTTCCAATGAAACTCTCGAACGCATGAATAAAGGCGGCACGGCGTCGACGCAAAAAACGCTGGAAATTGCGGCCAAAATGAAGCACTTCGGCATCGTGCCCGAAATGTCATTCGTGCTCGGGAATCCGCCGGAACCTGATCGGGATGTGGCGCACACGCTGGACTTCATTCGCCAGGTGAAACGCGTGAACCCTGCGACGGAGATCATCCTGTACACCTACACGCCTGTGCCGCTGGCCGGTGAATTGTACGAGCAAGCCAAGGCCGAGGGCTTTGCTTTTCCCGAGACAGTGGATGAATGGATCAGCCCGGCGTGGCGCGAATTTTCGCAGCGGCGCAGCGCGCATCTGCCCTGGGTGCGTGATCCGCTGCGGCGCAAGTTGCGCGACTTTCAATGGGTGCTGAATGCCTATTATCCGACGATGACGGATGTCACGATGTCACAATTAAAGCGCGTGACTTTGCGCACGTTGAGTGCGTGGCGTTATCACCTGCGGGTGTACGCGTACCCGATCGAGTTGCGGGCGGCCCACAAGTTTTTGTCGTATCAACGGCCGGAAACCAGCGGTTTTTAAGCGACTATGTCTATTCCATATGCCCGAAAACTAAAGTCGGCCAACATCCAATTGAGTCCCGAGCGGCTGTACTACAAGCCGCAATGGCTGGTGCTGGGCGTAAACAATCTGTGCAACCTGCATTGCAAAATGTGCGATGTGGGTACGCAAACGTTGCAGACCAATTTTGCGACTAATCTGCTGGGCGCCGAACCGCTCAATATGCCGCTGGCGTTATTTGAACGGATATGCGACCAGGCTGCGGCGTGGTGTCCAGAGGTAAAAATCGGGTATGCCTTCACCGAGCCGTTGATTTATCCGTATCTCATCGAGTCGCTTCAATATGCGCAGACCCGGCAGCTCTACACTGCGATTACCACCAACGCCTTGAACCTTGAGCGACAGGCGCAGGCCATCTGCACTGCGGGCACTCGCGATCTCTTCGTGTCACTGGACGGGCCGCCCGACATTCATAATGTCATTCGCGGGCATAACCGCAGTTTTCAGCGAGCCATTGACGGCATCAATCTCGTGCTGGCCGAGTCGACGCGCCCTGAGGTGTCGGTGTTTTGCACGATTACTGAATGGAACGTCGGACGGCTGGCTGAATTTGCCGAATTCTTTGCGGCTTATCCGCTGCGCACGCTGGGGTTTATGCACACTAACTTTACGACGACCGAGATGGCCGCCAGACACAACGCCGAATGGGGCCAGCTGTATCCGGCTACGGCGTCAAACATCGCGGCGACGCATCCGGGCCAGATGGATCTGGCGAAGTTGCGCCAGGACATCGAGACGATTCGGCAGATGCGATTGCCGTTCCGGGTGGTGTTTTCGCCTGAGATCAGCACACCTGAGCAGTTGGATCAGTTTTATAACCAGCCCGGCCAGTTGATTGGGCGGCGGTGCAACGACGCCTTTGATAATATCATGATCAAATCTGATGGCACCGTGATTCCAGCCCATGGCCGCTGTTACAATTTGCCGGTCGGCAACCTGTACCAGGCGTCGCTGGCCGAGATTTGGAACTCGCCGGTATTGGGCCGATTTCGCCGCAATTTAGTGAAAGCCGGCGGCCTCCTGCCGGCCTGTGCGCGGTGTTGCAGTGCTTTCTAGATCGTTCTGCGACCCACCTCGTTTGCTCATCCTCGGTCTCGATGGCGCCACCTTCGATCTGATTCGTCCCTGGGCTGAGGCCGGTCATTTGCCGACGCTGCGCGATCTGATGCAGCGCGGCGTCAGTGGCGACCTCGCCTCGACGCTGCCGCCCTTGACGGCGACGGCGTGGCCCAGTTTCATGACGGGCAAAAACCCTGGAAAACACGGTGTTTTTGACTTCTTTCGGCCGACCACGGGCGAACTGGTGTTTGTCAACGCCAGCCAGATCGATGGCCGTTGGTGGTGCGAAGACCTATCGGTTGCGGGCTTGAGTGTTGGCCTGTTGAACGTGCCGCTGACGCATCCGCCGCGTTCGATCAATGGCTACATCATTCCGGGCACACCCACGCCCGATGAAGGTCACACGACCTGGCCGCGTGATGTGCTGACGGCTTATGAATGCGAACTTGGCGCGTATCGTATTTCGCCGCGTTTCGTTTATCGATCGGGTCATGATGCCGAGTACAGCGCGGACCTGCACGCGTTGATCGATTTGCAGACCCGTTACGCGTTGCGCCTGATGACTGAACGCCCGACGGATGTGGTGATGCTACATTTCCTAGCGACGGACAGCGCGCAGCACGCGCTGTGGAAGCAGCATGATCGTGCTCATCCTTGGCATCGCCCAGAACAGGCCGCGCACTATGGCATGCTGCTGCGCGACATTTTTGCGCACATCGATCGCTCGATCGCGCAACTCTTGACACAGGTCGGCGCTGATACCAACATCATGGTGATCAGCGATCACGGCTTCGGGCCGCTGCACCGCACGATCAACTTGAACAATTTCTTTCGGGCGCACGACTTGCTTACGCTTAAGTCCAATCGCGGGACGCGTCTGCGCGACTGGCTGTTTCAGCATGATCTGGATCTGGCGCTGCCATGGAAAATTCTGCGTCGACTTGGCCTGGGCCAGCGACTGGGTGCAGTAAGCCGCATCGCGCATGATTGGTCGCAGCGCAAGATGTTGACCTTTGCCGATGTGGATTGGAGTCGCACGGTGGCGTATGCGTGGGGACACTTCGGGCAAGTGTACATCAACTTGAAGGGCCGCGAGCCGCACGGCAGCGTTGAACCGCGCGATTATATGGCCGCGCGTGAACGCGTAAGTGAGGTCTTGCGCTTATTGCGTGATCCGCTTACGCACCAGCCGCTTGTCGATGACATCATTCCGCGTGAAGTTGCCGCGCACG
The DNA here is from genome assembly GCA_017999195.1 of Thermoflexales bacterium. Taxonomy (GTDB): domain Bacteria; phylum Chloroflexota; class Anaerolineae; order Fen-1058; family Fen-1058; genus JAGOBP01. Next base: position 1,317 of record JAGOBP010000124.1, on the reverse strand, counting down.
GGCCGCATCGCGACGAAGGGCCGGACCTGCACGTGATCATGGATGGTTATCGCACGGTGGCCTATCCTTTGTTTGCGGCGGATGCACGCTTGTTTGCGCGGCGCGTCCCCGACGATTCCGGCACGCATCGCGCGGCAGGCATCTTCATCGCATGCGGGCCGGATGTGGCGCAGGGACAAACCATCGAGGGCGCGCGATTGATCGATCTCGCACCGACGATCCTGCATTTGCTGGGCACACCCCTGCCAACTGATTATGATGGCCGCGTGTTAGTTGAAGCGTTATCGCCACAGGCCGTAATGCAGCCGATTGTCTATCGCGGCGACAACATCTCTGAGATGCGGACTGCAATCACGCTTTCCGGCGATGAGCAGCGCAGCGTTGAAGATCGTTTGCGGACGCTGGGCTATCTGGGCTAGACTTCGCGGCCAAAGGTAAACACATGACGAAATATCCCGATATTCAGGCCCGTCTTGGCGGAGGCCGTGCGCAGGCTGCGCCCCGGCGGGTGTTTGATCATGAATGAGCGAGGGTGGAAAGCAACCGCTTCACAATCCGAAGTCGATCACGTCAACGCGGTCTCGCGCGAGGTCTTCGGTATTCACGCTGCGACTGATCGCGTCTTGGATGGTCAGGCCTGGCTGCAACTCATGCACGACGCCGGACTAATTGACCTGTCGGCCGAGCCGGTTGAGGCGCTGCTGCCGACCGAACGCTGGCGCGCACCGCTATTCCGACACTTCAAGCGGCAGCGCCGCAATGTGCGTCACCCCGATCTGTTGTGGCAAGTGTGGCGAGCCAAGCGGCAGAATCGCCAATACGGGGCAGTGTTTACCCATCTGGAATGTCGCTTCTTTTCGGCGCGGAAATCGATATGAAGCGTGATCGTTGGGCTGTAATCGGGTTGTTGGCATGTGCGCTGGTGTTGCGCGGACTGCTATTGCTGCTGCATCCGTTCGATGGTTTATACGGGCAGGATGCCTTTGCCTATTACGACTATGCGCTTGAACTGCGCACGAATTTACTGCAAAACGGGGCAATTCCGGCTTTCTTCTGGCCGATCGGTTTTCCGCTCCACCTCGTTTTCGCTCTCGGCGTGCTGGGTGTGTCGCCACTGGCGGCGCAGCTCGTCAGCATGATCACAGGCGCACTGGTTGCGCCATTGACGTATGCGCTGACGCGCGACGTGTTGATCGAGCGTGACCCTCAGCGGGCGCAATCTGCGGCCATTGTCGCGGGCCTGATCGTCGCCGTGGGCGGACAGTTGATGATCTCCAGCTTGTCGATCATGTCAGACGCGACGGCATTGATGTGGGC
>JAGOBP010000123.1 GCA_017999195.1 Thermoflexales bacterium | reverse complement strand
GGCGTCAGGCCGTATTGCGCGGCCACCTCGCGCGGAATGACGATGTCGCCGTGTTCGTTGACGTGCGCCCAGTTGGCGTGCTTGGCAGACAATGTGTCCATAGTGTGCTCCTCATGCGGCGAGTAGGGGCGAATGCCTCACCCCCTACAACGCGGTGGATTTCATTGTAGGCGTGTCATTGCCGGGGTTCAAGGTCGCATGTGCGGGTCTTTGCAGTGACGGGTGACACTTGCCGCTCGATCAATCTGGGATAGCGCAGAGTCAAATGCGCTGTGGCCGACGGCAACCGATACACGATCTGCGCGTGGACGTGCAGGCTTTGCCATTGAGCCTAAATTTCTACCGCGAAGGCGCAAAGGCGCGAAGAAAAAACTTGGCGTCTTCGTGTCTTGGCGGTTTGTATTTTCAGCCCACTGCTGATGCGCTATCAAGCGATGAGCAACTCTTCAGTCTACGACTGCGTGACAGATGCAACAAAAAGCGCGACCCGTCATTACGACCGGCCGCGCTTTACTCGTTACTCATCACTCATCACTCGTCACGCCACTTCAATCGCGTCCCCCACGTTAATCGTCCCGCCTTCGATCACTTTGAACAACGTGCCGCGTTTGCCTTCCATCGCTTTGCGCAGGCCGGGCCGCTTGCTTTCGATGAACTCACAGGGCGCGCAGTCCAGCGTGACTTCGAGCAGAGCTTGTCCTACGCGCATTCTCGCTCCCGCCGGTGTGCCCGCCAGCGTGAGGCCTTCGACCGTGATGTTCTCGCGCACGTCGCCGATCGGCAGTTGGAATTCGTCCAGTAATTCACGCTCGATGATGAGCACCTGGCGTTTGCTGCGGCCCGCATTGGCATCGTCGCGCAAGCCGTGATCGGCAATCGCCTCGACGGCCTTTGCGACCTGCATTGGTTCGCCTTCGGCGGGTTTGAGTTGGAGGTGAATGATTTTGCCCATAAGTCTCTCTCCTGAGATTGAAGATAATGCGTAATACGTACTGCGTAATGTCGCCCTTACGTATTACGCATTACTCATTACGCAGTTTCCAAGTACCGCTCCAATTCCCACTGCGACACGCGAATGCGATAGTCGTCCCACTCGCCACGCTTCACGCGCACGTAGTCTTCGTACAGTTTTTCGCCCAGGGCAGCGCGGATGACGGGATCTCCGTCGAGCTCATCCAGGGCTTGTTCCAACGTGCCGGGCAGGGTGGCGATGCTGCGTTCTTTCAACTCGGCGGGCGTGAAGTGATACACATCGACGTTGTTGACGTTGGGTGGCGCGACCAACTTTTGCTCGATGCCGTCCAACCCCGCGGCCAAGATCGCGGCGAAAGCGAGATACGGATTGCACGACGGATCGGGGAAACGCAATTCGATGCGCGTCGCCTGATCGTTGCCGGGAGTGTAGCGCGGAATGCGAATCAAAGCCGAGCGGTTCATCTGCGCCCAACAGACGTAGACGGGGGCCTCATAGCCGGGGACCAATCGCTTGTACGAGTTGACCGTCGGCGCGACGATGGCGGCCAGGGCGCGCGCGTGCTTCAACTGACCGGCGAGGAATGAATAGGCAATCGGAGTGAGATGGAACGGATCAGTCGCATCAAAGAACAGGTTTTTACCTTCGGCGGAGAATAGACTTTGATGCGTGTGCATCCCTGATCCATTGATCCCGAAGATCGGCTTGGGCATGAAGGTTGCCATCAGGTCATGCTCGACTGCCACGGCCTTCACGACGTACTTGAAGGTCACGGAATTGTCGGCGGTGACGAGGGCCTCGTCGTATTTGAAGTCAATCTCGTGCTGGCCCAGCGCCACCTCGTGATGGCTCATCTCGACTTCAAGGCCCATCGCTTCCAGCGCCAGCACGATGGCACTGCGCACACGCTGCGCTTCATCGCGCGCCGAGAAGTCGAAGTAACTGCCCACATCGTGGGGCACGGCCTGCACGCGATCGCCGTTATTGTTGCGCAGCAGGAAGAATTCCAGTTCCGGGCCAACGTTGAAGTGATAGCCCATGGCTTTGGCACGGGCGAGTTGGCGCTTCAAAATATAGCGCGGATCGCCTTCAAACGGCGTGCCGTCGGTGTTGTAGATGTCGCACAACACACGCGCGCGGCGGCGCTCCGGCGAACTCCACGGCAGCACGCGATACGTGTCGGGATCGAGCCGCAGCAGCATATCGCTTTCCTGGATGCGGGCAAAGCCTTCAACGGATGAACCGTCGAACCATACGCCGTGTTCCAGCGCGTTGCGGGCGCGGTGCGCGGGAATATCCACGCTCTTGACTGTGCCTAATAGATCGGTGAATTGCAGCGAAACAAACTTCACATCATCATCGGTGAGGCGTTGCAACAAATCGCGGCCAGACATGATATTTCCTCCGTGAAATAGGCTGATATCCCGGGGATAACGCAACGAATGAGCATCAGGCTCATTCGTTGGGATTGCGCATATTATACCGCCGATTGGCCGGTCTCAACGTTGGCGGGTTGGTTTCTTCCTGGCGCTTGCGCGCCGCGCTACAGTGCGCCGCACCGGTTTGGCGGGTCGCAGCGCTTCAGTCACGACTTCGTCCATGTGTTCGACCAGGATGAACTTGAGATCGCTGAGGATTTTCTTGGGGATGTCGACCATGTCCTTCTCGTTCTTTTTGGGGATGATCATGGTCTTCAACCCGGCGCGATGCGCCGCCATCACTTTTTCTTTCAGCCCCCCGATCGGCAGTACGCGGCCTCGAAGAGTGATCTCGCCCGTCATGCCGACTTCGCGCCGAATGGGCCGCTGCGTGAACGCGGAGATCAACGCAATCGCCACGGTGATGCCTGCCGACGGACCATCCTTGGGAATGCCGCCTTCCGGCACATGCACGTGAATGTCGATCTTGTCGAAGTTGATCTTCTGAATCTTGAATTGCTTCGCCCGCGAGCGGGCATACGACAGCGCGGCCTGAATGGACTCTTGCATCACTTCGCCCAGTTGGCCGGTCAACATCAAGCCGCCCTTGCCGTCGAGCAGCGTCACTTCAATCGGCAGGATATCGCCGCCCGCTTCCGTCCACGCTACACCCGTCGCCACGCCGATCTCATCTTTTTCTTCGGCCAGGCCAAACGTATAGCGAGGCGGTCCCAGATATTTGTCCAGCGTCTTGGGCGTGATGATGTGCGCGTGCGGCTTGTTTTCAGCCACTTTGCGCGCCGTCTTGCGCGCGAGGTTGGCCAGTTCTCGATCGAGATTGCGCACGCCCGCTTCGAACGTGTACTCGCGAATAATCTCGCGAATGGCCGCATCACCGATCGTCAGTTGTTGCGGCGTGATGCCGTGTTCGGTCAGTTGTTTCGGCACGAGGAATTGTCGCGCGATGGCGACTTTCTCTTCCTCGATGTAGCCGCTGAATTCGATCACTTCCAATCGGTCGCGCAAAGCCGCCGGAATAGGATCAAGCGAATTGGCCGTCGTGACAAACAGCACCTTCGATAAATCGTACGGCACTTCCAGATAGTGATCGCTAAAGGCGTAATTCTGCTCAGGATCAAGCGCTTCCAGCAAGGCCGCCGACGGATCGCCGCGAAAGTCATTGCCCACTTTGTCGATCTCGTCGAGCATGAACAGCGGATTGATCGTCTCCGCGCGGCGCATGGTTTGCAGCACGCGGCCCGGCAGCGCGCCGATGTACGTGCGGCGATGCCCGCGAATTTCAGCCTCATCACGAATACCGCCCAGACTGACGCGCACGAATTTGCGTCCCAGCGCCTCGGCGATGGATTTGCCCAGCGAAGTCTTGCCCGTGCCCGGCGGCCCAACAAAGCACAAAATGGGGCTACGCATTTTATCGGCGGCGAGTTTGCGCACCGCGATGTATTCCAGAATGCGCTCTTTGGCTTTGGGAATGCCGTAATGTTGAGCATCCAATAAGCGCGCCGCATGACTCACGTCGAGGTTGTCGGTGGATGCTTCGCGCCACGGCAGATCGATCAGCCAATCGAGGTAGGTGCGAATGATGCCAACTTCCGGCGCTTGCGGCGGCATTTGCAACAGCCGTTCCAACTCTTTGTCGGCTTTGGCGCGGGCTTCATCGGGCAGGTTCTTCGCGTCGAGTTTCTCGCGCAGGTCGTTGAGTTCGCGCGTCAGCGGATCATTCTCGCCTAACTCGGTTTGGATGGCCTTCATCTGCTCGCGCAGATAAAACTCGCGCTGGCCGCGATCGACTTCGCGCTGCACGCGCGAATGAATTTGATCTTCCAGTTCAAGGACATCCAGTTCTTTCGCCAATAGAATGGACAAGCGCTGCAAGCGGCTGGTTGGGTCAAGCATCTCCAGCAGTTCTTGCCGCACGCCCACTTCCAGATCGAGCGTGGAGGCGACAAGGTCGGCCAGCCAGCCCGGCTCGGCGATGTTCATCGCGTACACGTACGCATCTTCGGGCAAGGTGCGATTGAGTTGGATGACCTTCTCAAACAAGGCCAGCACGGCGCGCATCAGCGCCTCGGTCGCGGGCGGCTTGCCGATCGGGTCTTCGATCAACCGCGCGCGTACCCTGAAATACGGCTCGATCTGCGTGAACTCTAGAATCTCGGCGCGGCGCTGGCCTTGCGCCAAAATGCTCGTCGAACCGTCGGGCATGCGCAGCGTGCGGCCCACGATCACTTCGCTGCCGATCAGGTACAAATCTTCGGGGCGCGGATCTTCCGTCTCGGCGTCGCGCTGCGTGACGACGATCAACGTCTCGTTGTTGTGCTGCGCGGCCTCGATCGCTTTCATCGAGCGATTGCGACCGACGAACAACGGCGTCACCATGTGCGGAAAGACCACCGTCTCACGCACGGGCAGCAGCGGCGCTTCGATAATGCCGCTGGCCGGACGCGGCCGCGGACTGGGTCTGAACCATTCACCGGTCGCTTGCGCGCTCAGATCGGTCATGGTTGTTGCGCTTAGCCAATCGGCTTGTAGAGTACGATTAAGCACTCTGCCTCCCAAACGAACGAATCACTCTTACTCCATTCTCGCACATCTTGAGTTGAGATCAAAATGAGTTGGTAGATTGGTAAACTGGTCGATTGGTAACTGGTCAATCTGTTAGCCGATGGACTAATCTACTCATTTACCAATCTACCAATGTACCAATTTACCGATCACCAATCTACTCATCACTCTCTGGCAACGCCACGCCCGATCGCTTGAACCACGCCATGCGGGCATCGGCGACGGTGTAGAGCGAACCCGTAATGATGATGGGGAATCGATCGGCTAAGGCGATGTCCAAGGCCGTATCAACATCCATCGCCGGGGTGGGTGCCACGCCCCGATCGGCTACGCGCTGCGACAACGCGTCCACTTCGGCGGCGCGGATATTGCGCGCCCGCGTGACGATGACGCGCGCGGCGATGGGCAGCAGCGCATCCAGAATCGCGGCGGCGTCTTTGTCGGCAGAGATGCCGATGACGAGCGTCCAGCGATCGTGCTGAAAGACGTCGCGCAGGGCTGCGGCCAACCGCTGCGCCGAATGGCTGTTGTGTGCGCCATCGACAACGAGCAGTGGCTCGCGCGCAAGAATTTCCAGGCGGCCCGGCCACTGCACGTTGAGCAGGCCTGCGCGAATAGCCGCGTCGTTGATCGGCAAGCCGCGTGGTTGAGCAACGCGCACCGCTGTGATCGCAGTTGCGGCGTTAATGATCTGATGCTCGCCCAGCAGCGGCAGCGCGTAGGGCGTTTGCGCTTCGGGCGCGATCTGAAATTCCTGGCCGTTCAGCGTCGATGACATACTTTGATACGGCACATCGCGACCGATCACCGTCAACGGCGCGTGGCGTTCGTGCGCGATCGTTTCCAGTACGGTCAATGCGGCTGTTTTTTGCGGGGCGCTGACCACGGGCACGTTGGGCTTGATGATGCCCGCCTTCTCGGCGGCGATTTGATCGAGCGAGTTTCCAAACCAGGCCATGTGATCCATGCTCAGCGTTGTGATCACCGACACCCACGGCGTGACCACATTGGTCGCGTCCACACGTCCGCCCGCGCCGACTTCGATCACGGCGAGTTGCACTTTTTCCAGCGCGAAATGCAACAGCCCCAGCGCGGTGACAATCTCAAACCAGGTCAACTCCGAATCTTCCTCGATGTAGGGGATGAGCGCGTTGAGCCGCGTGACGAAGTCGTGGCGTGTGATCATCGCGCCGTTGATGCGGATCCGCTCACGCAGCGTGTGAAAATGCGGGCTGGTGTACAAGCCGGTGCGCACGCCAGCGGCTCGCGCCATCGAATCGAGCAGGGCGCACACCGACCCTTTGCCGTTGGTGCCTGCCACATGAATCACCGGATACTGCGTGTGCGGATGGCCCAGGCGGGCTAATAAGTCTTCGATGCGGGCCAGATTCAGATTGCGCGGATCAAATTTGACGGGGCGTACTTTCTCGTAATCCACCCGCCGATTGAGATAGGCGAGGGCTGCGGCGTAAGAGTCCATGGGCATTCGCTTCAGAAGAATCGTAAATCTTGTGGGTTTTCGCCCGCCAAAGTCTGCAGCGCTTCGATCGCGAGGAACAAGCCGCCCGCGACGAGGATCGTCATGTTGCGTTTGAGGGCGAGATCGCGCGCCAGGGTCAGCGCTTGCTCGATCGTGCTGGCTTCAAACGTCGGCAAATCCGATCGGTATTTTCTGACGATGGCGGCAATATCGGCGACCGGGCTGCCTTTGTGGTAGGCCCGGGTGCAGATCACCGTGTTTGCAACACTCAACAATCGCCAGACAATCTGCTCCACCTCTTTGTTGTAAGACACGCCCGTTACGAGCAACACCGGGCGTTCATCGATGACGCTGCGCACGGTCTCTACCAGACAGTCGACGGCATCTGGTGAATGGCCGACATCAATGAAAATATCTGGATTTGCGCCGATTTTTTGAAAGCGGCCGGTGTTTTGGGCGCGCGCTAAACCTGTGTACACAGCCTCGATGAATTGTTCTTTCGGCAGCTGCGGATAATGGCGATTGAGCCACTGGCGCGTGAGCAGCACGGCGACCGCCGCATTTGAGACCTGGTGGTGGCCTTGCAGACCGATCTTGAGATCACGAAAACGAGTGCCCTCAATCTCGATGTCGATGATCATCGCGTTGTCGCCAAACTCGGTCGTGTGCAGCTGGCACATCTCGTCGAAGGCGATGGGCGTGATGCGCCGTAACTCGCAGTAGGCTTTCAAGCGGCGCAAGACGTCGGTGTCGATGTGGCCGATCACGAGCGTGCCCCCATCGGGGCAGAGATCGGCTTTGTCGTACGCGATTTGTTCCAGCGTATTGCCCAGCAAGTTGGTGTGTTCCAGATCAAGCGAGGTGAGTGCCGCCACGTGGCCCGGTATCACGCGCGTCGAATCGAAGCGGCCACCGATGCCCGCTTCTGCGATCAGCGCGTGGGGCTGACGCTGAGCATAATAGTGCAGCGCCATCGCCGTGAAGGCCTCGAAGGCGCCGATCGTGTCGGCGGGATACAATCGGGCGTATTCGGTCTGTTGGCTCAAGAACCAGTCCAACGCTTCGTCGAGGTCTTGATCTGCGATCGGTTGGCCACCGATCGAGATGCGTTCATTAAAGCGCCGCAGGTGCGGCGAAATGTACGTTCCAACCTCCAAATCCAGCGCTTGCAAGATCGCCGATGACATGGCGCACACGCTGCCCTTGCCATTGGAGCCGGTGACTTTGATGGCATCCAGCTGGCTGCCCCACGGGCTTTGAGTCAAGTCCTGACAGAGCCAACGCATACGATGCAGACCTGAGCCGCTGCCAAACTTTGGAATGGCTAACAAGGACGATATGATTTCCGGATAGGTGCGAGTCACTTGATCATTGCTCCAGAGTTTGAATGACCTGCTGCTTGGGGACCCAGTAATCACGCGCTTCACCAAGCATATACAGTGAGCCGGTGATCAGCAAGATGTCATCTGGCTTGATCTCCGCCAAACACCGCTCAATTCCGTCGCGAACGCTGCTGGCGGCCTCACACTGCAAGGTAGGCTGCATATCTCGCATGAGGTCGGCCATGGCCGTGGCAGGCAGTGCGGGTTTGCCGGGCACGCTGGGCTGGACGGCGACTGCGCGCGACAAGAACGGCAGCAGTGGTTGCAGGCTGGCGCGCGCATCCTTGTTCATCAACATGCCGATGATGGCCGTGATGCCTCGGTCCGGGTACAACTTGCGGAGACTGTCGGCGAGGGCCTGCATTTTATGCGGATTATGCGCCCCATCCAAAATAACGAGCGGTTCGGTTTGCATCACTTCCATGCGGCCCGGCAAATTGGCGTTCGCCAGCGCTGTTTGAATGGCTTCGGCTGTGACGGGCAGATGGTGATGTTCGCGCAGAATGTCGGCGGCCGTGACGGCCAGTGCGGCATTGAGCGGTTGGAAGAGGCCGCTCATGCCCAAATGCAAATCGGCGTATTGTCTGAACGGCGTTTGGATGGTGATCGATGCGCCGCTGGCGTCGATCTGTTGAACGGAAAAATCAAAGTCTTGTCCAATGCAATAGAGTTGCGCCTGCTGCTTCGCGGCTTCTTCTCGGATCACATGCAGCACTGCTTCGTCCGTCGACGCGGTAACGGCTAACTGGCCGGGCTTGATGATGCCTGCTTTATGATAGGCGATTTCCGGTAAGGTCTGTCCCAATAATTCAGTATGATCAAAATCGACGTTGGTGATGACGGCCAGATTGGACGGCAGCACATTCGTCGGATCGAAGCGGCCGCCCACTCCCGTCTCGATGACGGCCCAATCGACCTGGCGCTGCGCAAACCACATGAAGGCCAACGCCGTCCACGCTTCTGCGTAACGCAGCATCGTACCGGCTGGCCCGGTGGCGGACCACGCGGCATGCAGTTGCCTGAACTGTTCCGCCAGTGCGACGAAGTCGGCCAGACCGATCATCTTGCCATCGATTTGGAGTTTCTCATTGCAGAGTTGCAGATAGGGGCTGACGTGTGACCCAATGCGCAGGTTGCACTGGGTCAGGAT
>JAGOBP010000122.1 GCA_017999195.1 Thermoflexales bacterium | reverse complement strand
GAGCAAATCATCAAACGCGATGCCTGCCCCAGCCGCCATGCCGCGCAGTTCGGCCACGTATTGGGGCATGGCTTCTTCGATGAAGGGCAAATACTTGCGCGCATGAATGATGGCTTGCGCCCACGTCGATTTGAAGCCGGGCAAGTTGGCGAACAGCGCTTGATAATTGCCAATCATGCCCGCGATGCGCTCGGGCACGGCGCGGCCAATGGTCAGGCCGATGTCGTAATGCGAACCAGCAGCGTCGATGATGGGCACCATAAAAATCCGATCCACAAATTTACACGAATCGGCACGAATCTGGTGAGTTGATTCGTGCCGATTGAGGCCTATTTCAGATAGATCCCTGTCGGGTCCAGCTCTTCGCGCAGCAAGCGTAGTTCCTCGCCGGTGGGAGGTTCAGTGATCTTGAGGTTGTCCGCCACCTTCAATTTCCAGCCGGTGTTCTTGATGGCTTGATCGACCGTCGCACCGGGATGTAGTGCGGTCAAGATCAATTCGCCCGATTCATCGGGCGTGAGGATACCCAGATCGGTAACGACTTCGTGCGGGCCGCCACCGCGCAAGCCTTTGGCTTCGCGTTCGGCGCGACCTGACAGGAAGCCCGCGCTCGTGACGAAATCACATTTCTCTGGAAAACGCCGCGCCTGATGCGGCGTGATGAAGTACACCCGATTGGCCCACGCGGCGATCTCGGCCGCGCCGCCGCTGCCGGGCAAGCGCACTTTGGGTTTGGCATACGGCCCGATCACAGTGGCGTTGACGTTGCCAAACCGATCGATCTGCGCGCCGCCCAAAAAGCCCACATCGATTTTGCCGTTCTGCAAATAGCAAGCGAAGATGTCGTACATGGAGCAGATCGCCGCCGCGCCACTGACCAGGCACGGATCACCGATCGAGAGCGGCAGACGGCTGGGCTGCGCGCCGATCACGCCCGCTTCATAGATCATGTTGAGGTTGGGCGCGTGGGTGCGTCGCGCCAGATTGCAGGCCAGGTTCGGCTGGCCGATGCCGACGAAGACCACATCGCCGTCGCGCAACAATCGAGAGGCGGCCACGACCATCATTTCGGAAGAAGAATAATTCATCGGTACTTATCCCTTAGATAGCGAGTTAACCACTTAGCGCCAGTCTCGGCGTATTTCACAACATCGGCCCATAGGACATTTTTCCAGAGCAGGCGCGGCATAGGTTGTTGTTCGGCGTCAGCGAAATAAGCCAGCGCCCGCACTGTGATGTCCAGAAAACTTGGCCGATCGGCATATTTTTCTTCAGCCAGACGCAACAACTGTTCAAGCGAGGCAATTTCACGCAGGCAGTATAAATCGATGAAATCACGGCGGGTGCCACGTGAATTGATTGCCGCCAGTTTCATTACACCGATGTCGGTGGGCGAAGCTAATGGCGTTCCGTCATAGTCAACCGGAGCCTCAAGAAGATTATGATGTTGGAAAATGAAGCTGACATCTGTACCGGCTAATCGGCAGTACAACTGCTCGTCTTGTTCGTATTTGTCTTCATACCGTCCGGTTGCGAACAATCGATTTCGGAGCGCTTCACGTTCGGCGATATCCAGGTGGTGAGTCGGCGTGAACCAGTCAAGATCGGTCGAAACGCGATGACCAATTTGCAGCGCCAGCGCAGTGCCGCCAGCGAGGTAGTAGTCCGCTAGCCATGGTTGATGTTTCAACAGTTGCAAAGCAGCCTGACAATCTGCGGTAACTGCCTCAGGATAAAACTTTACCATGCCAGCGACCGTGCCTCTACTGCCCAATCAGGCGCCACAAAATCACGAACCTCAAGGACCAATCGCCACAGGGCAAATGAACGTGGCGACAGCAATCGAAAGCCATGTTGCCGAACCCAGATTGCCACGCGGTGTTCGCCGTAAAAATCAAACAGCCAATTAACGTCCGCCCACGAGCCGCGATCGAGAATGCGTTCGATAATCACGCCGCCGTACTCCTCGGTGGTCATGCGCGCGAAGTCATACTCTGGAAAGAGCCATTCACTTGAAGCGGGCAAGCCATTGGGGGCAAGGTCGGTCGGCATGACTGATCACTCGTTAATACTTCCCGTAATTCACCGGTGCGCTGAAAGCCGGTTCAACCTTCAATCGTTCGTGCGTTTCCGCGCCGAGTTTGGCCCAGTATTCGGCATGATCTTTCACGTCGTACACCCACTCTTTCAGCCACGCGGCCACCTTCTCCGGCGTCTCGCTGTTTCTATCCCAATCCAGATAGAAGGCGTTGTCGCGATCGTAGTAGCCTTGCGTGTACGATGGATGCGCGCAGTGTGGCACTTCGCACACCGCATGCACGATGAAGTCGGGAATCAACGTGCGGTTCGGGTCCGATCGGATCACGCGCTCGTCGACAATTTCTTCAACAGTCAAAATGACTTTCTTTGAGGCAAACGCCACTTCCTTCTGCTCACCGATGATGCCCCACATCTGAGCGTTGCCGTTCACATCCGCGCGCTGCGCGTGAATGATGGCGACATCGGGATTGAGGGCGGGCACGGTGACAAGTTCCGCTCCCGTGTACGGATCAGTGATCGTCTTGTACTGCGGATTGGCTTTGGCTAAATCTTCACCGCCCGTGGGCCGCATGGGCAGGAAGGGCAAGCCCGCCGCGCCCGCGGCCACGCGCGTGATCATGGCGAAGTGCGAGTATTCTTCATAGGCCAAGCGGCCCGATTCCATTTCTTGCCGAATCACGCGCAGCGAGCCAACGCCGGGATTGCCGCTGTACGAGAAGATGATCTTTCTGGCGCAGCCCGCCGCGATCATTTGATCGTAGATCAAATCGGGCGTGGCGCGGGCCAAAGTCAACTCTTTCTTGTGCTGGCGGATGATCTCGTGCCCGGCAGCAAAGGGAATGAGGTGCGTGAAGCCCGCCGCATAGAGCGTGTCGCCATCATGGACGAAGCGGTCGATGGCATCGTGCAGGGACATGAGTTTGGACATGAATAAATCCTTTGGTGCGTCAGGGCTTGCCAGTGATAAACGTGGAGTACATGAAGTCGATCAACGGTTGATAGGCGGCTGCTTGCGCCGCCGGGACTTCGACGAGCAGCGTGATCAACATGCTGTCTTTCAACTCGGTGTAGCTGATCGTGCGTTTGCTAGCCGTATCCAAGGTTTGCTGTAAGCGACCATCGGGCAGGGTTTGGCTGGCGCTGACGGTGGCCTGGCCCACATACGCTTGCGCGGCTTTCGTCGCGGCTTCGCTGAAAGCAGCGGCATCCAGCGTGTTGGACAGCGGCTTCTGGGCGGCAACAATCGTGACGAGGCCGTTACGCGACCGGACCTGCGTGCCCTCCTCAAGGGCCGCGCGTTCCCAATCGGCTGGAACGACCAGCGCAAAATGTGATTTTTCAATCGGCGTGAAGAATGTCCCTTGAACGTAATCAGGATTGAGTTTGAAGGACTCAAAGACGGGCTGTAGGCCGGTTTGCAGCGTGGTCCATTGATCTTGCGGGCCGCTGGCAATGACGCCGGACAGCGCCAGCCCACCGTCTTTCAAGACCGCCTGGCCCGCGCGTTTAACATCCTTGCGGGTAAAGGTCAGGTTGACGACAAAGGCCCCATCGGCGCGGCGCTGCGTGTCGATGACAGCCAGATCACCCGGGCTGTTAAGCAGGTTCTTGACCAGTCCCGGCACAAGTTGCAGCCCTTCTTCAGCGGTCAATGTATGATCGAGCAAGCCCGCATAAGCGATGATTTCCGATTGGCCGGTGGGGTCCGAGAAAGCGGCCAACGCCTCGGTTTCGACCTGATCTTGAACTTGTTTCCAACTCTTGGGCGCCTGCAATTCAAAGACGCCGGTACGATGCCGGAATCCGGTCGGGTTGCCGGTATCGATCGGGGTGGTGTTGGTGCAGCCGATGAGGACGACGAGCATCAACCCGCCGATTAGAATCAAGCGCTTCAGGTTGAGGCTGAGAGTTGAGTGACGAAATGACACGCTGGCTTCTCCACTTGCTTAAGATTTCTCCGGGCTAAAACACATCGCGGAGACACGGCCAATTATACTCCGTGTCTCCGCGATCACTAAGCGGGTTTAGGTGTTTACGGCCTTACTCTTTGGCAATGACCGTTTGCGATTGTTCGTGCAGGTACAGCGGCACGTAATAGACCGAGCCGGCCGACTTGCCGGTGCTGCCGGAACCCTTCCAGCCGCCGAACGGTTGATGGCCTGGCCACGCGCCCGTCGTCGCGCCTTGCGGCCGATTGGAGTACGTGACGCCTGCTTCGATGGTGTCGAAGAAGGTCGCGGCTTCTTTCTTGCTGCCGTAAATGCCGGCAGTCAAGCCGTAGTCGGCGTCGTTGGCCAGTTTCAAGGCCGCGTTGAAATCATCGTAGCCGGTGATGGTGGTGATGGGCAGGAACATCTCGTGCTTCCACAGGCGATGATCCGCGGGCAGGTAGGCCAGCGTCGGGGCGCAGAAGTAGCCCTTGCCCAGGTCGCCCTCTTGCAATTGCTTGCCGCCGGTGAGAATCTCGCCGCCCTGCGATAGTTCTTCGCTGTACTCGGCGAATTCCCGATACGAGCTCTTGTTAGCCACCGGGCCAAGCCAGTTCTCGCGCTTGGTGGGATCACCAATGGCGATCTTGTTGGTGAGGTCCACCAACTTGCCGACGAACTTATCCTTCACGCTATTGTCAACGTACACGCGCGAGCAGGCCGAGCACTTCTGGCCTTGCAGACCGAAGGCCGAGCGCAGGACACCCTGCGCGGCCGCATCGAGGTCGGCTTTGGCGGTGACGATGGCGGGATTCTTGCCGCCCATCTCCGCGATGCACGGGCGCGGATATTTGCCAGTGGCGAAGGTCTTGTAGATGTGCATACCCACATCGTATGAGCCGGTGAAAGTGATGCCATCGACCTGGGCGTTCTCGATCAGTTCCTGCCCGATCGTCGCGCCGCCGCCCGTGACGTAGTTGAACGCGCCATCGGGCACACCCGCGTCGCGGATGCATTCGGCCAGCAAGCGGCCGGAATACGGCGTATCGGAGGCGGGCTTGAAGACAACGGTGTTGCCCGCCACCATCGCCGCGCCGGTCGGCCCACCGGCTAACGCAAACGGGAAGTTGAACGGCGAGATGACCACCCACACGCCGTACGGCTTCAGGATGCTGACGTTGGAAGACGTGAAACCGGCCAAAGGATCGGGGCGCATCGGGACGATGTAGCCGTTGTTGCGCTCCATCTCATCGCAATAGTAGTAGATCAGATCGGCGGTTTCCTGCACGTCACCCAGCGCTTCCATGCGGTTCTTGCCGATTTCCAGCGAGACCACAGCGCTGATTTCATACAGGCGCTTCTCGATCTGCGCGGCGGCCCGGCGCATGAGGCGCACGCGGTCCTTCCACTTCATGTTGGCCCACACGGGCACAGCCGCACGCGCGGCATTCAGCGCGTCTTTACCATCGGCCACGCCGCCCTTCTGGAAGGTGCCCAACAACCAATCGGTGTTGATGGGGCTGCGATCGTCGAACTTGGCCTCGATGAAGCGGTCCTGGCCGTTGATCAGCATGGGGATGTCTTTGCCCAGCCCGGCATGCACTTTGGCCACGGCCTTATCGAAGTTGGTATGCATCGACTCCGGCGGATTGAACATCGTGGCATAGGTCAGCTTGAAACTGCTGTTGCTCTTGGCCTTGGACGCGGCCTTCTTCTTGACGACTTTCTTTGCTGCCATACAAAACCTCCTGAGGAATTGGGGGATTGGTGAGTTGGTGGTTGGTAAATTGGTAGATTGGTTACTCGGTGAAGAAATAGGGGCGCTTCAAACCGCCTGTGAGAGTAGTCATTTTCAAGCGCAGCGTCAAACCGTTGAGCGCTTCGTGCGGGACTAACACCTGCTGCCCGACTAATTGATCCAGCATCTCGCGTGTTAAGTCCGATCCTTCTTGAAGGCCGCTCGTTTCGATCAGTTCGAGCAGCTTGCACTGAAACCGATCGCCCCGTGGCTCGTAACGGCCTACCTCCGCCCGATAGGTTGCCCGCACCATCCCGGCCGCAGGTGGGGACCAGGCGAAACGGAGGGGAAGCTGAGTGCCTGATGGAATCTCTAAAGTCTCGCTCAAAAGATCACAGTCTCACTTGCGAATCAAGTTTGTTTATCAAAACCAGTAGGCTTTCATCGCTTGCAGGAATTCCCGTGTAACTGGGAACCCTGAATTTGTGCCAATGATTGAATCAATGCCGCAATAAGGGCACAGCGCAGTACTTTTGTTATGAGTCCAGAATTTGATTTCAGATGGCTGAAAAATCCTTAAGCAGCAAAAACACCCGCACTGCTCACTTGCAAGGACTGACTCGCGATGCATTGAAGAATACTTGTGCGCTCTGATGTAATCTGGTTCAACCATTCGCTTTAGTTTATCGCACTAAGTTCCACAGAGAGATGGCAAACTGCGCGGCTCAGAATGACATGCACCACGCGTCACGCACCACGCAACAATTCTTCCATCACATCCAGCCCGTGCGCGAGGTCGGCCTGCTCGATCACCAGCGGCGGACTGAGCACGATCAAGTTGCCACGCACGGCAAACGAGACGCCACGCTTGCGTCCCTCGGCCACGAGTTTCTTCAACTCAGGTAGGGTGGACGGCCACGAATATTTAGCCAATTCCACAATCGCGAACAAGCCCTGTCCGCGTACATCCGCGATGACGGGCAAACGCGCCTGCATCTCGCGCAAGCGATTGATCATCCACTCGCCCAGATCGCGCGCGCGTTGAATCAAGTTCTCTTCTTCATACGCGTCAATCGCCGCCGCGCCAGCCGCGCAACCGATCGGGTGGCCGCTGTACGTCAAGCCGCTTTCCAAGACGTGATAATCGAAATAGGCGGCAATGCGTTGATTGACGACGACCGCGCCCAGCGGCACGTGCGCACCTGTAATGCCTTTGGCCAGCGTCATGATGTCGGGTGCGTTCTCGAGGCCATATTTTTGCCAAGCGAACCATTCGCCCACGCGACCAAAGCCACTCATCACTTCGTCGGCGATGAGCAAAATGCCGTAGCGATTGCAAATCTCGCGCACTTTAGGCCAATACTCGGGCGGCGCGACAATGCCGTTGGTCCCGGCGTGCGGCTCCAGCATCACGGCGGCTACTGTGTCTTTGCCCACGTATTCAATCGTGTCGGCGATGTGATCGGCACAGCGGATGTCGCAAGCGGGATACTTCAGGCCCAGCGGACAGCGATAGCAATACGGCGGCAGCGCGTGCACAATACCGTCGAAGCCGGTTTGCGTGTACCAGCTGCGATTATCACCGCCCAAATCCAGCGTCATGTGCGACGCGCCGTGATACGAGCGATAGCGGGTGATGATCTTGGATTTGCCCGTAAACCAGCGCGCGAACTTGACGGCGTTTTCGTTGGCATCCGCGCCCGCCAGCGAGAAGAACACGCGCCCGCCCGTCATGTCCGATTTTTCGATCAGGCGTTGGGCCAGATCGGTGCGCGGCGATGCGCCCCAGCCCGGCTGGACGTAGCACATCCGATCGGCCTGGGCTTTGATCGCGGCCACGATCTTGGGGTGTTGATGGCCTAAATTGCAGCATTCGGCCATGCTGCTCATGTCCAGGTAGCGATGGCCGTCAGCATCGATGAACCACGCGCCTTCGCCGCTCACAATCACCGGCGCGTTCCATTGCGACTGGATCGTCCAGGTGTGCAGCACGGCGGCGCGTTCCTCGGCGGTGGAATTGACAGCAACAACAGGTGGGGTGGAGAAGGTGTGTGCGCTCATCATGGCTATTGTATCAGGCAGCTTGAGGCGCGACAAGCGATCAAGTAACTGTGAATGGGGTGAGGAGCGTCACGTCACACGGGCGGCCAAGGAATTTGGCGGTAGCCGGGTAGCGGTTTGGGATAGCACCCCGATTGGATGATCTGATCCGCACGGCGCTTGAGGGCGGCGATTTCGCGTTTGTCCAATAGGCGCGACAAGGTTTTGGCGGCCGAATTGCCGGGTTGATCCAATCGGGCGCGGAACTGCCGCAGGTCGTCGCGCAACTCGATTTGCACGTCTTCGCCCGCAAAATCCCAGATCACCGTGCGCAGCTTGGGTTCGACAGAGAAGGCCACACCGTGATCGATCGCCCAGATGTGATCGTCGTGAGCACGCAGGCAGTGGCCGCTTTTGCGATCGGCGTTGTTGATGAGCAGATCGAACAGCGCGATGCGCTTAAACTGATCCGTAAAACGCTCGTCTTCTTTGAGCGTAAAGTAATGCTCATTGGGGTCGCACTCGATGTAGAACTGCACCATGCCCACACCGTGCGGCCCGTCGCGCAGGACCGTGGGGGGCACGATGAACCAATCGAGGGCTTGGCTGATTACGAAAGCGGCCACTTCGCGCTGACACAACGTGCCTTCGGGAAAATCCCACAACGGGCGTTCACCGTCGCGCGGTTTATAAATCGCGGCCGTCTGCTGCTCGGCGTGCGTGACCGTGACCAGAAACGTGTAGTTGCTGCCCCAAGGCAACAGTCCCTGCTGCTCGATCTCGCCCTTGGCGAGCAGGTCCAGCAGGTCGTCGATGGAGATGGCTTGAGAGTCGGGGACGGGTTCGTCGGTCATGGTTGCGTGGTGCGTAGTGCGTGATGATGCTCACGAAACACGCATCACGCACCACGTCCGATTGAACTATTGCACGATGAGGTCTTTGGTATGCCCGTTGCGCTTGGGGCAGAAGTGACCTTCGGGATTGATGGGGCGGCCGCACAAGCCGCAGGTGGGGCGGCCCTTCGCGACGATGTCCAGCGCATTGTCGGCCATGGCTTTGGCCTGTCCGCGCGAAATCCAGAAGCGCGCCGTCACGCCCTCGTCTTCGGTCTGTTCTTCGGTTTGCAGCGCTTGCGCCACGATGACCACCAGGTCTTGATCGGAGTCATAGCCCAGGCCCATTTGGCCCACCTTGAATTCCGGCTCGAAAGGCGGTTGCAACACCAGATCGCGGCGATCGACATCGTCCAGGTTGGTG
>JAGOBP010000121.1 GCA_017999195.1 Thermoflexales bacterium | reverse complement strand
ATGGTGAGACGCGACTGTTTTTTCACGGGGCCGCCTGGTCGAAAGTGCATAAAATCGGCATGTGACCGGTCATGTTACCGGTCACATTATATTCGTGATCGAGCCGGTTTGTCAAGGGGCAATTTTAGTCGTTGTTCAGCATCAGCCAATCGAGGCCGGATTTGCCGGGGCTTCGTTCACGCAAAGCACGCGAAGTTGGCGGCAGGTTTGCGCTTTGTGAATAATCGCTCTGATTCGGTTAGAGTTCGGTCTGAAGCTGAGCGGCGCGCCTGTTTTAGCCAAAATGACACGCTTTCCTTACCGAATCTGCGCGGGACTCGTGCTACAATGGTTTATCATTTGGAGCGAATGATGACCGAACCAAGAATTCTGGTTGTAGACGACAGCGAGATTATTCGTGAGATGTTGGCGTCCTTTTTGGGGACGCTGGGCTATCGGGTGGATGTCGCACCTGATGGCCAATCGGCCTTGGATAAGTTCCTGGTCTTTCGCTATCAACTGATCATCAGTGATCTGCAAATGCCGTTCGTGGAAGGCCTGTCGTTGCTGAAGCAGGTCAAAGCCATCGCCGCGCAAACCCAGGTCATCATTCTGACCGGCCATGCCACGCTGGATTCGGCGGTCGAGGCGCTGCGGTTGGGCGCTTATGATTACCAGTTCAAGCCGCTGGACAACATGGAATCGTTCGCGCGGTTGGTCGATCGGGCGTTGAAGCATTATGCGTTGTTGACGGAGAACGAGCGTTTGGTGGAGGAATTGCGGCAGGCCAATGCGCAGCTGGAATCGCAAGTGGCCGAGCGCACGCGCGAACTGCAAATCGCCAACGAGTCGCTGCTCAGTCTGGATCGCTTGAAGAACGACTTCATCTCAGTGGTGTCGCATGAATTGCGCACACCGTTGGCGGCAGTCGTGCTTCAAACCCAGATGTTGACGCAAGATTTGCGGTCAATGCCGCCCGACAAGCTGGGGCATGCCTACACGTCACTGGCGACCAACACCCGCCGCCTGCAAATTCAAATCGATAACCTGCTGGACTTTGCGCTGATCGAGCGGGGCGAGTTGGATCTGAACTTTAAGCCGTGTTCGATGAATCAGATTGCGCGTGATGTGGTGGACTT
This sequence comes from Thermoflexales bacterium, assembly GCA_017999195.1. GTDB lineage: Bacteria > Chloroflexota > Anaerolineae > Fen-1058 > Fen-1058 > JAGOBP01. The sequence goes on along the minus strand of JAGOBP010000121.1, from coordinate 7,889 downwards.
GTACGAAGCGCGCGCGGCTGAAAAGCACTTGAACTTTACACTGGCCTTGCCGCCAACGACCGCGCTGTCGGTTATTGCCGACGGGCCGCGTTTGCGCAGTGCGCTGGTGCATCTGGTGGATAATGCGGTGAAGTTTACGCCAGAGGGCGGGACCATCACGATCAGCGTGCACGGCATGGCCACGATGCCCGGCGACACCGAACCCGCGGTCGCCATCGCCGTGCGCGACAATGGTATCGGCATTCCGCCCGAATTGCAGCAAAAACTATTTACGGGCTTCAATCAGGCCGATATGAGCACGACGCGCCGCTACGGTGGCATGGGTATCGGTTTGGCCTTGGCCGCGCGCATCGCCGCCGCGCATCGCGGCAAGATCACTTTCAAGAGCGAATTGGGGAATGGCAGTCTCTTCGCCTTGTGGGTGCCCACGCGCCAGCCAGAATCGTATCAGATGCAGGATGCCTGGCGGCCGGAACGGATGTTGGCGTCGATGGTCTAGGCGCTCAATCGTCGATGGTTTGTAGCAGTGCCCACACGGCGGCCTGAGCTTGGTGCAGGGCCGCGGCTTGCAATCGGAATACCGTCCCCGCTGTTTTAGTGGCCCGCGTTTGATCGTCCATCGTCACGCACACGCTTCTACACCCTTGCCACAACGCCGCGCTAATCGGCGTTGATTCATAAGTCGCCACAAACTTCGGGGGTTGCCCAAGCCGATCGCTGGTGCGCCCGATCAAGTCCCGCACTTCGCGTCGAATCGAGCGCGGCAGCCAGCCTTCGCGCTTCACGTAAGCCACGTTATCGCCGCGCCCGACCCGTTGACAACCGATGAACCAGGCTGTTTTCGCTAACGACGGTTGCTGTTGCATGAACGCGCGCAGGCCGCCATCGTCCAGCGTGTGACTGCCCGCGCACACGATCCAGACCTCAGTCTGCTTAAGCGGCGTCTCGCGGAGTTGCTGCGCCAGCGCCAGCACAACGCCCACGCCCGACGCGTTATCGTTCGCGCCTGCGCCAAAGTCGCCTTGCTCGGCTTGAATGGTCATCAGAATGCCTGCGCTCTGAACGAAGGCACACAGGCCCGCCGAGATGAACGCGAAACTCCACGCATTCAACCCGCCCAAAACAAAGAGTATGACGCTGAGCACCAGGCTGACGGCGGTCAGGCGCAACGTGCCGTAAAACATGCGAGTACGGCGCGGAGTGCGAAATACCCAGCTATCGGGCGCGGTATCCACATTGGCGACGAGTACCACCTGATGCGCGGTTGCCTCAGTTGCGGCGATGTGGGCCACGGCAGTGTGGCTGGTCGCAGTCGATAGCCATTGGCGTAGTGGATGGTGATGGTACGAGGCAATGCGATACATCGTCCACGCGCTGAACGCGCAGAGTACCGCGCCAATCGCTGCGCCGATGGCGGGCACACGCGTGAGGTAGAAACTGCCCCAGCACAAGATCGTGCCCCACACCGCCAGCGAAAAGACGATGGTCAACGGCAGCCATTTGCTGCGGGGCGACCGGAACGTTTCGACGCGCGCGTCACCCAGGCCGACTTGTTGAAGTTGATCGCGGGCGTAGTCGGCGGCGCGTTTTTCTTCGGGGGTGGTGGCGCCGCGCGGACCAATTTGCTCGGAGAGGAACCGGGCATGATTGAGTGCTTGTGACGCCCGCTGAGTGTCTGTTGGCATGGTCGGTTAGGAAACCAGTAGACAAGTAAACAAGTGAATGCAGCGTAGCGCTGTTTACTTGTCTACTGATTTACTTGGCTACTCTTTCAGGGCAGCCACGACACACGTTGAGTGGCCCAGTTGCCGCCTTGCGGTGCGATGGCGATCTTGGTCAGTTCGGTGCCATCGTATTTGGCGATGTACACGCTCCACGTGCCGTCGCGATCGGACAGGAAGGCCACGTGCGCGCCATCGGGTCCCCACGCGCCCGCCACATCGTTGCCGGGACCGCTGGTCACTTGCTGCACGCCACCGGCCGTGTTACAGAAGAACAGATCGTAATCGCCGTTGACGTTGGAGTAGTACGAGATGTTGAAGCCGTCCGGCGACCACGATGAAGGCACATCGTTGGCGCTGCCCGTCAGCCGCACAGGCGGATCGGTTTTGTCTGGGTCGCGGAACATGATGCCGCAGGTGCCACCGCTGTCGCAACCGGCATAAGCCAATAGCCCGTTAGGTCCCCAGGTCGGAGCCGAACCTGCGCCTAGATCGACTGGGTCACCGCCGCTGAGGTTGACCAGGTACAAGCGGCCTTGCAGAGCGTGGATCAGGCGTTGACCATCGGGCGACAAGGTGGGCCACGCCGCGCCCGCTGGCGCGACATTGCGACTGCCAATATACAGGCCGCCGCCCGTCCGATAGGCTACTTGTGAGCCGGCGCGTTCAAACTCGGGTTGATCGCCGTAGGCCGCCGTATACACGATCGGGTTGCCCGCACTGGCTGCGTCGATGCGTTGGCCGTTGGTGTCGGCCACAGGATAGGCTATTCGTCCCGTAAACAATCCAGCCAGCGATTGGGCTGTGCCGCTGATCGGCGCGGGGGTGGCGGTCAGGCAGACCTGCGTGGCCTGATCCAGTTTGGCTTGCAGCGCCGCACCCGGGCTAAGTTTGATGGCTTCCTCGTATTGCTTCTGGGCGGTGCAACTATCCCCGGCGCGCACGCGCTCGTTACCGTATTCCACGTATGAGCCGACCAGCCGCGCGAAGGTGTCTTTGTAGCCGGGCGCAAAGGCATACAGTTCGGTGAAACGCTCGATCGCCCTTTCCCAGTTGACGTTCCAGTACCCGCGCGCGGTCAGATAGAGCTTGGCGTATTGCGCTTGCAGTGCGGCCGCGGCGGGCAGGGGGCGAATGTACGCGGCTTGATCGAGATAGGCGATGGCCTCTTCCAGCCGATCGGCTTCGATCAATTCCAGGCCATACGTGACCGATGCATCGAACAGATACTGGCTGACCTGCGCGGCCTGATAGGCCGGATCGATCGATCGGACCTGGGCCAGGGCGTCAATGGCCGTGGCCCATTTCTGGGCTTGATAGGCCGTCAAGCCGGTTTCATAGAGTTGATCGATCGCGCTGGTCAATGCGGCCGAGGTGGGCGTGGGTTTGACTGTCAGGCGATCGGTCACTTGCGCGATCTGTTCTTGTGCGCCGGGATAGGCTGGATCGAGGCGCAGCACATATTCGAAGTCGGCTTTGGCCAGTTCCAATTTGCCGCTGGCAAAGTTGGCCAGGCCTTCCTGATAATACCGATCGGCCTCGGCCTGCCGATCGGTTTCTCGGTCTTGCAGGCCAATGACGACGCCGCCGACCGCCGACGCGACGATCAACGAGATGAGGCCGCAGGAAAATAGCACGATCAGTAACGTAGTAGACGAGATCCGCCGGGCGGTGCGCCGGGCCGGTGACGCGGGCGGGCTGGGGGGCAGCACGGGTTGCGGCGCAGTGGATGATTGATCCAGGACTGCGCCACAGTTGCCACACACAAAATCGCTGGCGGCAACGTGCGCGCCGCATTCACGACAAGTCATACGTTCTCCAGGCAACTTGGGTTCGTTGCCAATCGCTCTGGGTGCTGATTCAGGCGCGGGGATTATAGCATACCCGCTTGGCTTTCTCCAAGAAAACCCGGTCCAATTTGATTGACGCTCGTGGGTCGCCGTGCTATGATGCAGCGGGTTTGTCGCACGGTTTAGGAGCCAGCATGTATACCTTAAGTACGCGGCGGCGAGGGTCTTCGCCGCGCCGGATATTGTTGCTGTTGATCTTGATTGGCGCGGGCGTCTTCGTCATCATCAATCAAAATCAATTGCGGCAGGATTTGATGCCGCCTCCAACGCCGACCGCCACGCGCACGGCCCGCTCGTACGTGGTGGAGGCCGAGTCGGTGTTTGAGGCCGGTAATGTCCCGGCAACGATCGATGCTTACATTCAGGCGGTGTCGCTTGAGCCGCAAAATGTGCCGGTGCTGCTTAAGTTATCACGGTTGCTGATCTTGCGCGGGCGCACGGCAGACGGTCTGCAATACGCAGAGCGAGCGGCGCAAGCCGCGCCGAAAGAGGCCCAGGTGCAGGCGGCCCTGGCGATGGCGTATGATTGGCACGCCGTTCGGTTGCAGCAGCGCGGCCGCAATCTGGAAGCCACCACGCTGTATCAGAAGGCCATCGCGGCTGGCAAATTGGCCTTGACGCTGGACGCCAAGTCGGCGGATGCACACGCTTATCTGGCAGAGACGTATGCCGATCTGAATAGCTGGGAAAGCGCCATCGATCATGCCCAGCAGGCGCTGGACCTCGATCCGAATCGCGCGGATGTGCAGCGCGCGCTGGCCTATGTGCGCGAGAGCCAGGGCAACTATTCGGGCGCGATTGAGGCCTATGAGCGCGCTGTTGAACTCGCGCCGCGTGAAGTTGATCTGTACGTCGCGTTGGGGCAGGACTATCGGTTGCTGGCAAACTGGCAGAAGGCGTTGGAGGTGTTTGAGCGCGCAACCAAAGTCGATCCAACCTATGTGGCCGCCTATGACGAATTAGGTTGGACGTATTACACGATTGAGGATTTTAAGACTGCCGAGCGAATTCTGGAACAGGCCATTCAGATCGATCCCGAAGCGTGGTCGCCGCGCAGCCACCTGGCCGCCGCTTATTTTGTGCGCAAGAACTATGAAGATGCGTCCACCACGTTCAAGATCGCGATCGAGTTGATGAACAAAGACTTTGACGCCGATCGCTATTGCGTGGTGGCCAAATCGCGCGCGTGCGATCGAACCGTTACGGCCTACGCGACAATGGGTGTCGCATACTGCTATCTGGCCGAGGCGTATAATGACCCCAGCAAATACGAGCAAGAGGCTTTACCAGCCTTTCGGCGGGCGCTGGTCATCCGGCCCGATGACGAAGGGGTGCTATCCAATATGGACTTTTGCCAGATCGTGATGGGCCAGCCGCCGTTTAGGACACCGACACCTCAACCGATTAAGTAATCAATTGCAGGGCAAGTTGCCAACTGGCTTTGCCTGTTCAAGTGGGAGGAATGTATGAAACTGCTTATCGCGGTGATTCAGAACGAAGATGAAGACGCCCTGGTACAAGAGTTGGAGCAGCACAATATCGGCGCGACACGCATCGGCTCTAGCGGCGGTTTCTTGCGGGCCAGCAACGTCACGCTGATGATCGCCGTGAGCGATGAGCAGGTCGAGTCGGTGCTGAGTTATTTGCGCAAGCATTGCAAGCGGCGCACCCGCCATCTGCATCCCTTGCTGCCGAATCTGGAAGCGCGCGAGCGTTTCTTAGGCACGATTCCCGTCGAGGTGGGCGGGGCGATCGTGTTTGTGTTGCCCATCGATCGGATGGAGAAGGTCGATTGATTCTTTTTTGGCACTCCACATTAACGTGTGCTAAAAATTCGTTAGAAATCCCCTAAAACTCTTGACAGCCCGTAGAGGGGTGTGGTATATTCAGTTCGGTTAGCACTCGTTTGGCTAGAGTGCTAACCGAACTTTGTTGTACGGCATTAACTGTCAAAATTCAAATCCACATTCTATTTGGAGGCATAAGCATGGCAGACAAGTTGAACCTCAAGCCGCTGGGCGACCGACTGGTCGTCGAGCCGGCTGAGAAAGAAGAGCGCACGGCAAGTGGAATCATCCTGCCGGAAACGGCCAAGGAGAAACCACAGGAAGGAACAGTGTTGGCCGCAGGGCCGGGTCGAACAGATGACGATGGGGATCGCATCGCTATGGACGTTAAGGTCGGCGATGTGGTCCTGTATGCCAAGTACGCGGGCACCGAAGTGAAAATCAACGACAAGAAGTTGCTCATCCTCAAAGAGAGCGACATTTTGGCGATTGTCGAAAAGTAACGGAGTGAATGAACATGGCTAAGCAATTGATTTTTGCGAATGATGCTCAGTACGCGCTGAAGCGCGGCGTCGATGCGCTGGCGAGTGCCGTAGCGACGACCCTCGGCCCCAAGGGCCGCAATGTGGCTCTGGATAAGAAGTTTGGCGCCCCCACCGTTACCCACGACGGCGTGACCGTGGCCAAGGAAATCGAACTGAAGGACCCGTACGAAAACATGGGCGCGCAGCTTCTTAAGGAAGCCGCGACCAAGACCAATGATGTGGCCGGTGACGGCACCACCACCGCGACCGTTCTGGCGCAGGCCATTGTGCACGAAGGCCTGAAGAACGTGACCGCCGGCGCCAACCCGATGCAGATCAAGCGCGGCATCGAAATGGCGACCGATAAGGTCGTGGCCGCGATCAAGGGTATGAGCACCCCGGTCGTGGACAAGCACGAGATCGCCAATGTGGCGTCCATCTCGGCCGCCGACAAAGAAATCGGAGAACTGATTGCGGACGTGATGGATAAGGTCGGCAAGGACGGCGTGGTCACGGTTGAAGAGAGCAAAGGCCGCGAGTTCGAGACCGAGTACGTCGAGGGTATGCAGTTCGATCGGGGTTACATTAGCCAGTATTTCGTCACCAATCCCGAAGCGATGGAAGCCGTCATCGAGAACGCGTACATCCTGATCCATGACAAGAAGATCAGCGCCGCGACCGATATTGTGCCGCTCATGGAGAAACTGCTCCAGCGTGGCAAGCGCGACCTGGTTGTAATTGCGGAAGACGTGGACGGCGAAGCGCTGGCCACGATGGTGCTGAACAAGCTGCGCGGCATGTTCAACATTCTGGCCGTCAAGGCCCCCGGTTTCGGCGATCGCCGCAAGGCCATGCTGCAAGACATCGCCGTGTTGACCGGCGGCACCGTCATCACCGAAGAACTGGGCCGCAAGCTCGAGACCGTCACGTTGGACGATCTGGGCCAGGCTGCCAAGGTCATGTCCGATAAGGACAACACCACCGTCGTCGAAGGCAAGGGCGATCTGGTGCAGATCAAGGGCCGCATCGAGCAGATCAAGGCCGAGATCGACAATACCACCAGCGACTACGACAAAGAGAAGCTGCAAGAGCGACTCGCGAAGTTGTCGGGTGGCGTCGCCATCATCCGCGTCGGCGCGGCGACCGAGACCGAATTGAAAGAGAAGAAGCATCGCGTGGAAGACGCGCTCAGCGCGACCCGCGCCGCCGTTGAAGAGGGCATTGTCCCCGGTGGTGGTGTGGCTTTGGTCAACGCCATTGCCTCGCTGGTCGACCTGAAGTCGGATGAAGCCGACATTCAGACCGGCATCACCATCATGCGCCGCGCGCTCGAAGAGCCGATGCGCCGCATCGCCAGCAACGCTGGCCAGGATGGCGCGGTCATCATCGACACCGTCCGCCGCCTGTCGAAGGACAAGGGCAACAAGAACTTCGGTTACAACGTCCTCAGCGGCGAGTTCGAAGACATGGTTCTGTCGGGCATCATCGACCCGGCCAAGGTCACCCGCAGCGCCGTTGAAAACGCGGCCAGCATCGCGGCCATGATCCTGACCACCGATGCGTTGATCACCGACATTCCCGAGAAGAATCCCGCTCCCATGATGCCGCCTGGCGGCGGTGGCGAGTTCTAATCGCCATCTGTTTAGAATCGAAAAGCCCGACCTCTTCATGAGGCCGGGCTTTTTTATCGTCTGCGGACGCACACTCCGCGCCTAGACCGATCGGGTTGATGTGACCGTTAGCGCACGCGTCCCAGGCCAAATTCGCTGAGGATTTTTTGACCTTCGTCACTGAGCAGCCAGCCCACAAACTCACGCAGGTCGCCTTGCGGCTCACCGCGCGCAATCAGATAGTGGGGCGATGACAGCGCATACTGCCCGCTGGCCGCCGTGGCCGGACCGGGTGTAACGCCGTCCAGGCTGACCACTTTGACATTCGCCCCCACCTGACTGATCGGCACATAGCCGATCGCGCCCGGCGTAGCCGCGACATAGTTGACCACGTCAA
>JAGOBP010000120.1 GCA_017999195.1 Thermoflexales bacterium | reverse complement strand
GGCCTGTGTGGTGCCCAAGCCCGATTACAAGGACACGCTCACCAAAGAAGAAATCTTCGAGCATTTGCGGCCGCGCTATTCGCACATGTACCTGCCCGATGACATCGTCTTCATCGACGTCGTGCCCAAGACCAGCGTGGGCAAGTTCGACAAGAAAGTTCTCCGCGCGCAGTTTAAAGATTACGTCCTGCCGGAGCGTTAGTCGCTTAGCGCAACTGCTGTCTCAAATCAACCCCGCCCGATCGAGCCACTACTCGATCGGGCGGGGTGATTTTCCGCGCAAGGCTTGAACCGCCGCTGCGCCTAATGCTCTGCCTCGCATTTGAGCGCGGTGGCAATTGCCACCGCCAGGACGGTATCCTGCTCAAGCGTGCGCGTCGTGGGTTCCAGGCTGGCCCGGGTTTCGGGCCGGGCCTTCATTGCCGCGCTGATCCAATCGGCTGCCAGATCCGGCGCAACTTTGCCCGTGTCGATGATCAGATCGAACAGTTCGGCCGAATCCCAATGCACTCCGTAGTAGGTCTCGATGAAGGCGGCGCGCACTCGATCGCTGTCGATGACCACCGCTTGCGCCTGCTCCGGGCTGAAGATGCCGCGCTGCTGCATCACGCGCTTGACGCGCAGGGGCAACGGCGCTTTGATGCGCACATTCAGCACATCGGCCAGGTCGCGCAACACGGCAAAACTGCCGCGCCCCAACAGCACGACGTGGCCGTGCCGCGCCAGACCGCGAATGACGCGATTGAGCATGCCGATCAGTTCGGTCTTGTGCGGATCCAGGCGATCCCAGACACTGGGGGTGGCTTCGTATTCTTTGTAGAATTCGGCGAAGCCGTATTGGATGAGGACACTTTCAATGGTGCGCTTGTCGACGAAGTGGTAGCCCAGCGTCTGCGCGACGCTTTGGGCAATGTGACGGCCTTCGCTGCCATATTCTCTGGAGATGGTGAGCACGGTCATCGGAGTTCCCTCCTCTCGTTGCAAATGGCTTATCGCAGGCGTGAGGTCGATAAGCCGCTCCATCGATTGCGGCGCGAGTGCGTTTTCTCGGCTGCTTTTATTATGCGCTCGTTTTGCAGTGAGTCAATAGCGGCCAACCACAAATCCGACGGGTCGTCTGGCCCGCCGGAGTCTTTTATGGAGTGGCCCAATTGGTGAAAAAGGTCTAGCGCGCGTGGGCGTAGTCGGCCAGATTACGGAGTTCCTGTTGATACAAGCTTGTGGGTCAGGCTGGGCTTGGTGAGCCGTTCCATGAAACCCGTCAAGCCGGGGCTGGCGAGGAATTCGGTGGCAATGGTGACGCGGGTGTGGGTGCCGCCATTTAGCGGCTCAAAAATGAAGCGCGTATATTCGCCCGGCTTGTCCAGATCGCTTTCCTGCAAGATGCGGCCCGGCTCCGGTTCGCTGACGCTGTGGTGCAGCGGATACACCTTGCCCATGACCTTGATGCTGCTGCGCGCGATCGTGCCCGCGCCCACGCCGCCCGTCTCGATTGTCAATTCTTGAAAATATGGCCTGGGCAAAATGGCGGGATGGCCCACGCGATAGTCCGCCACGATTGCATACAACGCTTCGGCGCGCGCCTCGATCACGAGTGATTCTTCAACGTGAAATGTCGACATGTCAACCTCCCTCGCTCTCTCAGTTTCTCCTTAAAGTGTTGCTTACGGTAGCAAGATTAACGTGCTTCACTCGCCAACGGTTTCACGGACCAGCGCGGTTAGCGGCGGGCGGTCTGATACAGCCAGTACGTGCGGGTGAGTGCCAACAGTGTGGTCATGAAAAACATGAAGCCGACCGCGACCGAAAACGCGACACCGGCCTGCACGAACATGAGGCTTGCGATGAAGTGCAGCACATCACCAAACAACAACGCTTCGATGGCGAAGACGAGCGCCTTGCCATCGCCGCCGCGCAGCGCGCGCAATTCAAAGTAGCCCAGCACCATCAGCAGCACGCCATACCAGCGGATGAATTCCAGCGCGAGGCTGGGCAGGCCCGTCGGCACAAAGTTGGCGACAAACGCCGCCGGAAAAATGAGGCAAAACAGGCCAACCCCCGTATTGAGAACGACGCCTTCAAAATAAAACAGCGCGCGAATGAGTTTCATGCTTCTCCTAAAATCAGCCCAGTTTCAGCAAGGCCAGTGCCACTGCCGTGGTCCACGGCATCACTTTGAATTCGCCATTAGCCAAAGCCGTTTCCACTTCGGCGCGAGTGAGCAAGAGCAACGCTTGTTCTTCCAGATCATCGGCGATGCTATCACCCACGTAATACGCGCCACGCGCCAAAAACGACTGGCCCGTGCCTGCGCCCCGATTGGCATCCACTGCGTAACGGCCCAGCGACAGCCACTCGCGCGCGGCATAGCCGGTCTCTTCGCGCAGTTCACGCTGTGCGGCGGCGAGGGGTTCTTCGTCGGGTTCCAGATAGCCGCCCACGATTGCCAAAGAGGTGCCCTTGACGGCATATTTGACCTGTCGAAAACAGATGAACTGCTCGTCATCGGTCACCGCCACGACATTCACGTAGTCCGGCATGATCAGCCACGGCCAATCGGAAATGATGCGGCCGTCGGGCAGTTCGAGCGTGCGGCGTTCGACGGTGAGGTATTTGCCAAACTCGACCACGCGTTCACTCGTCAGCGTTTTCCATTGCTGCATATGGCTCCTGTTGTGACAGCGTAGGGGCGAAGCATTCGCCACAAATCTCCGGCTGTTGGCCAGCGGCTATTCGCGAATGCTTCGCCCCTACAGTTCAATCGATTACGGTTACGGCAGCGAACTGTGCTTCTCGGTCCAGATCTTGACTTGTTCTTCCACCCACGGATAGGTGAGCTGGATGCCGTCTTCGAGGTAGACCTTGGGCTGCCAACCCAGCGAATAGATGCGCTCATTGCTGAAGTTGCGCGACTGCACGCCGACCGGCCCCTTGATATGCTTGATGGTGATCTGCTTGCCCGCGACCTTGGCTACGGCTTGCACCAACTCATCGACGGTGACGTACTGCGGGCAGCCGATGTTAACCGCGCCGTGCAGATCGGACTGCATCAGCAGGTAGATGCCATCGACCATGTCGTTGACGTGCGTGTACGATCGGACGGCAGTCCCGTCGCCCCACACTTCGATCGTGCCGCCATCGGGCACAGATGCGATCTTGCGGCACATCGCCGCGGGAGCCTTCTCGCGCCCGCCGCGCCAGGTGCCTTCCGCGCCGTAGCAGTTCTGGAAGCGCGCAATGCGCACTTGCATGCCGGTGTTGCGCTCATAAGCCAGCGCCAAGCGCTCGGAATACAGTTTTTCCCAGCCATATTCATTATCGGGATTGGCCGGAATCGCTTGCGCTTCGGTCATTTCCGGTTCGCCGTGTTCCATATCGCGATAGACGCACACCGACGAGGAGAAGAAGTAGCGCGGAATCTTCATATCGGCGGCGGTGCGCACCATGTACAGGTTGATCAGCGCGCTGTTGTACATGATCTCGGTTTCGGCCGAGTGAATGAAGCCCATGCCGCCCATGTCCGCGGCCAGTTGATATACTTCGTCGAACTTGCCATCGGGCAGGGTCAACGCCTGCTCGCAATTTTCCTTGACGCGCAGATCGAGTTGCAGGAATTCATCCGCGCCGGCTTGGGGTGACCACTCGTGTTGCTTGATGTCCACCGCGCGCACCCAGTAGCCTTCGCGCTTGAGTTTCTTGACTAGGTGGCAGCCGATGAAGCCGCCCGCCCCACAGACTAATGCTCGTTTCATGGTTATGCTCCAGACAGAAGATGCGGCGATTATACAGTGTGAGCAAAACCCGCGCAATCAAGCGAATTAACCGCGAAGGCGCAAAGACGCGAAGAACGGCGAATGAATTCGCGGCTACAAGAGCACAAAGCCGACCTACGTCGGCTGGACGTTAGTCGGCGGAGGCCGACTTTGTGTGGCCGTTGCTGCGATTTCAATCGCCTGGTTCGTTTTTCAGTAATTGCTCCCCGTGCTATACTCATCCCGCTTTTATCTGCGTTTATCCTTGAAATCAGCGCTAATCAGCGTTCTATTCTCTATCCCACGGAAAAACCACCATGCACGATCACCGCAACGTCGATTACTTGCAGCAAGCCTATCAGGACAACTGGCAGCAATACCTCGTCTCGCTGAAGCATGATACCGAACTAGGCTGGGATGTGTGCGTGCTCACCGCCAGCGATGAACGCCAGGCCGCCATGTATCGTGGTCAGTTGGAGTGGCGGCAAGCGGCTGGCTTGCTGCCACGGCACACGCGCTTCATGGTCATTCCTGATCCCAACGGCCAGCGCATCGGCTCTGGCGGCGCGACGCTGCGCGTGCTCGATCAACTCGCGGCGGAGGCCGACACGTTGACGAGCGGCCATGTGCTCATCATTCACTCCGGCGGCGATTCGCGCCGCGTGCCGCATTGCTCGGCCACCGGCAAATTGTTTGCGCGTTTGCCGCGAGTTTTGCCTGATGGTCGCGCCTCTACCGTCTTCGATGAATTTCTCATCGGTCTCAGCGGCCTCACGCGCGCCGATTTGCCACCGGGCGTGTTGATCGCGTCGGGCGATGTGCTGTTGATCTTCGATCATCTGCAACTCTCGTTTCAACGCGGCGGCGTGATCGGTGTGGCGGCAGCGGCCTCCATCGAGACGGGGATGCAGCATGGCGTGTACGTGCATGGCGATACGCCACGTGTCCGCGCGTATTTGCACAAGCCCACCGCCGCTGAACTCAAGCAGTGGAACGCCATTCATCCCGATGGCACGGTGCAAATCGATACCGGCCTCATCTGGCTGGATGCGTTGACGGCGCTGAAGTTTGCCGCACTTACGCGGGCGGAACCCATCGCCGCGTTGTGCCGATTGCTGCCCGCGAACGGCAAAGCGCCCGATGGCGCACTCAATCTGTATGGCGACCTCGTTTTGCCTTTGGCGCAAAGTACCACGTTTGAAGGCTATTTGGCCGATACCAGCGACGGCCCCGCCACGCCCGATGTGCAAGCGGCGCGTCAAGTGATCTGGAAGCGTCTGCAAGGCACGCCGTTTTCATCGGAGCGGTTGCAGCCCGCGATGTTTATTCACTTCGGCACATCGCATGAATACTGGGAAACGGTCGCGGCCGATGAAGCGCTGCAACAAATTTGCGATTGGACACCGCATGCGGCCGCGTGGTCCACTAACGGCCAATCACTCGCCTTGATCAATGCCGCGGTCGATCGGCCCGTACACCATGCCGATCGGCCCGCGCTCGTCATTGACAGCCAACTCGGCGGCGAGGTGACGTGGCAGGGCGCGGCCCTCATCGCCAACACGATCAGCGATCAGCCGATCACGCTGGGTTGCGATCTGGCGGTGCATCAACTGCCGATCGAGAGCGGCTACGTCACGCGTTTTTATGGCCTAAATGATGATGCCAAACGCTCGTTTGAAACAGGCACATTCATGAATCAACCGTGGGCCGATTGGCTGGCGGCGGCCCAATCGGATGCCAGTGTGCTGTGGCCTGAGGCTGCTACAGCGCGCACGTTGTGGACGGCGAAGTTGTTCCCGTATGCGATCGATCGCGAAGAAAGTTTGCGCCTGACGCTGCCGTTGCAAGACCCCGCCCACGCGCCCGCCGGTTGGCGCGAACAGTGGCAAGCGGCCAAACGCTACTCGTTATCAGAAAGTTTTGTCCGCGCCGATACCCGCCGCATCTTGAATGAACTCATTCAAATTGAAGACCACGTCGCGGCCCGACAATTCTTCTCGGCGATTCAAGCCGAACAACCCGCGGCCGAAGCGAAAGCACTGCTCGGCTCAATCGTGAGCAACGTGACGCGGCGCTGTGCCCTGGTGGCGCAGTGGCTCGATCGGGTTGATGCACTGACCCGCTTGCGCGGTTACAAAGCCCTGGCTGAAGCGACGGAAGATTCCGCGTGGGAAGATCGCGCTTTTACGACACTCGCGCAATTGATCGAAGCATCCGTGACGGATCAAATTGCAGCGAAGACTTCAACGCGGGCGCAAATGAGTGCGCGATCGATCAAGGTGCAAGCGGCTGCCCGCATCGATTTTGGTGGCGGCTGGACGGACACCCCGCCGTACAGTCTGGAGCAGGGCGGCACGGTATTGAACGCGGCGATTACGCTGCGCGGTAAACATCCCATTGTGGCGGAAGCGACGCCGTTGAGCGAAGCGAAGTTGATTTTGGAAAGCCACGATATTGGCACGACGATTGAGCCGAAGACGGTGGGCGAATTGCTCACGTATGCCAACCCCGCCGATCCGTTTGCGCTGCAAAAAGCGGCCCTGGTGTTGAAGGGCCTCGTGCCGGCCGATGTCGATCCCGCGCGGCCCATCGCCGACTTGATGCGCGATTTGGGTGGCGGCTTCAAACTCAGCACGGCTACGTCGATTCCGCGCGGCTCGGGCCTGGGCACCAGCTCGATCATGGCGGGCGCGGTGTTGACGTGTTTGAGTCAAGTTACGGGCACGACCACTTCGGCGGACGAGTTGTTTGATGAAGTGCTGTGCCTTGAGCAAATGTTGACGACGGGCGGCGGCTGGCAAGATCAAGTGGGTGGGCTGACGGGCGGCATCAAGTTGGTGACGACGGCGCCTGGTCTGCCGCAGCATATTCACGTCGAGCCGGTACACATCTCGCCGGAAACGCACGTGGAATTAGCCAGCCGCTTGATCCTCGTGTACACGGGGCGGCAGCGTTTGGCGAAGAATTTGCTGCGCGCCGTGATGGGCCGCTGGCTGGCGCGTGATCCCGAAATGGTCTGGATTCAGGCCGAAATCGCGCGACTCGCTCTCGAGATGCAGGCGGCTCTGAAGGCAGGCAATGTCGATCGGTTTGGCGAATTACTGGCCGAGCATTGGGTCATCAATCAACGCATGGACCCCGGCTGCACCAATCCCTTTATCGGCAAGTTGTTCGAGGTGATGCGCCCGCACATCAACGGCGGCAAACTGGCGGGCGCGGGCGGCGGCGGCTTCGCGATGGTGGTGGCGCGCAGCATCCAGTCCGTGCGCGATCTGTCGGCGGCGCTGGCGACGCGCTATCTGGGCACGCCCGTGGAAATCTGGACCTGCGCCGTGCCGGATGAAGGCATGGTGGTGCGTGACGAGTGATTGGTGAAAGTGATGCAAAATCGACGATTTGCCCATATTTTCATTCGCTGCATTCGAGTAGGCATCGCGCTTATCGTGGCCTTCATGTTCGCGGCTTGCGTCCCCACGCATTTTGTACGCGACAGTGTGCTTGAAGACTCACCTTGCGATGTGCCCTGCTGGCAAGGGATCAAAATTGGCGATAAACTAACTGCAGAAGATGTTAAACGTGTGCTGAGTTCTTTGCCCAATGTCAATTCGGCCTGGCAGCCAATTCCCGCTGATGTGGCTTGGCATTGGAGATGGGCGAAGAACACTGGGCCTAATTCAATCTATCTTGATTTAGGCGTTGTGACGAGTATCAGACTCTACTTTGATTCTGATGTTACGGTCGCCGAAATCATCGCAAAGTACGGAGAACCTGTTGCCGTCCGAGTCGGAGAAGCGCCGTTGCCAGAAGAGCCCTATGCGCTCTTGCAAATGATATATCCCACCCGTGGAATACGATTCGTCGTGGAAATTTCTCCCAGAAACGCACCCGTGTTAGCGCCGACAACGACCGTTGCTGAAGTTCGGTATTCGATTCCGCAATCTATGGAAGACTGGCGTGCCATCGAATACCAAAAGGACTTGCAACCGTGGCCGGGATATGGACAACTAAGCCCACCGACGCGTTAAGTGAATACACTGATCTGGATATGGCGGAGATGCTGGCGACGCGCTATCTGGGCACGCCCGTGGAAATCTGGACGTGCGCCGTGCCGGATGAGGGCATGGTGGTGAGTGATTGGTGATTGGGTTCCTTGAAAAAGTTGCTGTGACACGCGAGGTATAACTTGGGTTACGATATCCACATTACACGTGCCGATGATTGGGCTAGCAATGAAAGCCAACAAATTGCGATTGATGAGTGGATTGCACTGGTGCAAAGCGACCCTGAACTTATTCCCGTACCGGAGAATGGTAAGTGCTTTGTAATATGGCGCGGAGCAACGAAGTATCCAGAGACTTGGTTTGACTGGTTCGATGGCAATATCGTAACCAAGAATCCTGACCGCGCCACATTGCTCAAGACGCTGAAAATTGCGGCGATTCTTAACGCAAAGGTTCAGGGGGATGATGGTGAACTATATGATGAGGCGGCCGTCGATGGTTTCGATGACTCCTACCTCGATGGCAACGCTCATACGCCAGCTGCACAATCTGCCTTACCCAACAAGCGATCGTCCATTTTTCGAAAGTTGTTTGGGCGGCGTTGATGGCACGTTGAAAACTCGGCTTACTCGGAAATAGCGAGGGATTCGCCTTGTCCGGAGATTAACCTCCGGACTTCGTCACCGCGCCGAATAAATTCGGCTCGATTTCAAGCCCGATTGATCGGGCGTTGCCGTGTAGCCCGGCGATTTATCGCCGCTTCATTTTCCCCCTGAAAACGGGACAATCGTCACCGCCCGGCGTGACATCCATTACTGCGTTTGGTGCTACAATACCGCTACTCTATTTAAGCGCAATTGTGCGGGGGCAATGAGCGGGGTGACTTCCAAGGAGGTATATCAACGCTCGATTGACCGAAGTGCAGTTCCTCAGCAGTTCCAAACCTCTATATCCTCAGGAGCAGAAAACGTGAAACGCCTTTCAATCGTTGTAGTCGCTTTGTTGGTGGTGGGTGTGTTGTTATCGGCGTGCGGTGGTTCGACGGGTGCGACCAAGATCAAGATTGGGACCGATGCGACCTTCCCGCCGTTTGAGTTGGTGGATGAGAAGACCAAAGAGATCACCGGCTTCGATGTGGACCTGATGAAGGCCGTGGCCGCGAAAGCAGGCCTCGAAATCGAGTTTATTAACGTGGGCTTTGACCCGTTACTGGCCGGTATCGCGCAGTGCCAGTATGACGGCGGCATCGCGGCCATCACCATCACCGACGAGCGCAAGCAGCAGATGTCGTTCTCTGATCCGTACTTTGATGCGGGTCA
>JAGOBP010000683.1 GCA_017999195.1 Thermoflexales bacterium | reverse complement strand
GTGTCCCGCTGTGTCAAACCATCGACAATACCGGCGTGCAGTTGGTGCGGCCGGAGCATGCTTATTTGATTACGGACATTCTGGCCGACAACGACGCGCGCACGCCCGCCTTTGGCCCGAACAGCGTGCTGAAACTATCGCGCCCGGCCGCCGTAAAAACAGGCACGACCAATGACTATCGCGACAATTGGACGATTGGCTACACACCTGATCTGCTGACGGGCGTATGGGTGGGCAATGCCGATAACACCGAAATGAAAGGCATCAGCGGTGTGACGGGCGCGGGTCCGATCTGGCACAACTTCATGGAAGCCGCGCTGGCCGATCGGGCAGTGGTGGATTTCGTTCGCCCCGCGACTGTGGTCGAGATGGAAGTGTGCGCGGATTCGGGGACGCAACCATCGCAATATTGTCCTAATCGGAAGAAAGACATCTTCTTCGTGGATCAGCCGCCCGCCAAGGCCGATCAAGATTGGTATCAGCAGATAAGTTGCGGCGGCGATCAACAAGTGCGCATTGTCTTGCCGGATGATGCCTATGCGTGGGCCAGCCAACAACCCGAGTGGCAAGCGCTGCCCATCGCCAGCAAGAGCCAATGCGGCCCGGCCATCGTCGAGGGTGGCGGCACGATCGTGATTACGAATCCCGGCGAAGGCACGAGTATTGTCGGAGTGATTCCCATCATCGGGACGGTGACTGTGCCACAATTCAATCACTATGAATTGACGTATGGCGCGGGCTGGAATCCGAACGAGTGGGATTGGATCAGCGGGCCGCATGAGGCGCAAGTGACCAACGGCCAATTGGGTGAGTGGAATGTGGGCGGGCTGCCCGACGGCGAATACACGCTGCGCATCACGGTCTATGCCGACCGCCGCACCGATTACACAGTGCGCGTGCGCGTGCAAAACTCCGCGCCGATTGTGCCGAC
The DNA here is from genome assembly GCA_017999195.1 of Thermoflexales bacterium. GTDB lineage: Bacteria > Chloroflexota > Anaerolineae > Fen-1058 > Fen-1058 > JAGOBP01. The sequence continues at coordinate 1,576 of JAGOBP010000683.1, read as the reverse complement.
GGCGGTCCCGACGGAAGTGCCGCCGTTGCCCACGGCGCTTCCGACTGAAACGCCGCAACCCACGGCGACACCTGAACCCACAGCCACGCCAGAGCCAACAGCAACGCTAGAGCCGACGCTTACGCCGACACCCACGGCGACCATTCCGCCTGATGAAGTGCCACCAACGACTACGCCGTAGCAGGCGGACGCATTACGGAGTAAGCAGTAGTCTTTTCAGCACTTGCACCGGCCGCCCGATGATCCGATAACCGTAGCGCTTGTAGAGCGCTTGCGAGGACTGATTGTCGGCTTGCGTGTTCAGCGTGAACGGGTACGCATCCAGGCCCAGTTGATAATTCAATGACGCGATGAGCAGTTGTTCGCCCAGGCCGCGCCCCTGAAAATCGGGATGAACCACGAGGCGGATGAGATGCCCCTGTCCGCCATACACATCGCTGAAGGCGTGCCCCACCACCCGATCGTCGATCTGCGCGACGACGAAATGCGCCACCGTGCGGCGGATGTGTTCAATCGAATTTTCAGAATGCCACCACAACGGTTCGAAGGCGGCGCGATCATTGAAGGTGATCGCGGGCACATCGGCCATCAACGCCTCGCGGATCAGCGCGCGGCCCGATCGGGCGGGTGTCGGCAAAGCCCGATCGCTCTTGCGAAACGTGATGATTTCAGTGACCCGCGCGAACTGCATACGCGGCAGCACATTTGCCAGCCATTCGGGATGCGCCAACGCCGTGATCGATTCGACGCCCTGCGCGCTCAACGTGGACAGCACCGGCTTGAGCAACGCCATCAGCACCGGCTCGGCAGGGTAGCCATTGGCAATCGCGATCGAGCGCAGCCACACCACGGGCGCGTCATCATACGGCGCGACGATCAGGCCAACCAGCGTGCTTTGATCAAAGGCCAGCCAGATCGCGTCAGAAGGTCGATCGGAATACAGCCAATTGTCGAAGGTCCACCAATCGAGGTTGAAGTGCACGCGGTGGCTGTGTTCGGTGAGGTCGTAGATCGCGGCCCGATCGGCCATGACGGCGGAGCGGACTTGCAGCGCATCGGCGTTGGGCGCGGGGCGATTGAATAAGCCAAGCATAGGCCGGATCATAGCACCCTCATGTGACACGGTCAACACCCTTGCATCGGTACGCTGAATGTTGTAAACTGCCCAATGATGAAAGTCATTGCGAGGGCGCATCGCACCCGAAGCAATCTTTAGCCGCTCGGTCGTGAGATTGCTTCATCGCTGCGCGACTCGCAATGACGTCTGATATTCTCTGCCAGAACAACAAGGAGACCCCATGCCCGCCGACGGAAAAGCAAAAGCACTGGAAACCACGCTCGCGTCCATCACCAAGAAATATGGCGAAGGCACGATTATGCGCTTAGGTGAAGCCACGCACTTGGAAATCGAATCGATCCCGACCGGCTCATTGGCGCTCGATCTGGCGCTGGGCATCGGCGGTGTGCCGCGCGGCCGCATCACCGAGATTTACGGGCCGGAATCATCGGGCAAGACGACGCTGTGCCAGCACATCGTGGCCGAGGCGCAGCGGCGCAAGGGCGTGTGCGCGTACAT
>JAGOBP010000682.1 GCA_017999195.1 Thermoflexales bacterium | reverse complement strand
GCGGGGGTTACAGCGGCACGATCGGAATTTGCATCTCGATCGAGACGTGGTCAAACTGGGCCGTCTCAATCTCCAACTCGCGCCAAAACAGATGCAACTCACGATACGGCCCGGCGGCGGCATAACCGTGCTGCCCGATCCAACTATATAACGCCGTAATCGCCTGCCCCACGCCCCACATGTCGCCTTGATGAATCACGGTCGCCATCGTCTCAACCGCCGGCAGTTGGCACACGACGACTAGCCCGTCGTTGGGCCAGACGGTCGGCGCAGCCTCGATCGGAACGGCCGCTTCCATGTCGATGTCCTGCTCAACATACTCGGAATTGTGATAAATCGCCATCTCTGGCTCAAGCGGCTGCACGCCCTGCTCAGTCAACCAACGATACAGGTCTTCATATAAGTGACATCGAACGCCCACCATATCGCTCAACTGGGGTATGAGGCCGCGCACCGAAGCGATCGTTTGCGCCGCCACTGACTTGATCACGACGTCGTACTCGGGCGGCTGACCCTCGCGCTCGATTTGCTTAAGCCGGGCTTCAACGCGCCGCATTTGCGACTGCATCTCCTGCATCTGCGTCTCGATCTCGGCTTGCTTCAACATCAACATGCCGCGCAATTGCTCCGCCGGCAAATCGCGCTTGAGCAAATCGCCGATCTGCTCCAAGGATAAACCCAGGTCTTTCAGCGCGAGAATACGATTGAGGCGCGGCAATTGCTCGAGCGTATAGAAACGATAACTCGTAAACTTATCGATCTGCGCGGGCCGCAGCAAACCCAATTCGTCATACAGCCGCAGCGTCCGAATGGACACCTGCCCCATTTGAGAGAAGTCACCGATCTTGAACATACGTGGATTATATCATCGTGATAAGCGTATTCCGAGCCATTCACTGTAAAACAAAAATAGACTTACTGGTATCACAAGAAGCATGAATGGGCACATCACCAACGCGGCGAACCAAACAGGATGGGCCGAACAGAGAGCCGTCATATCAGCCACGCCGCAGTATCCCATGCCAGGTATGCTCATGACTAAACTTTGCCCAATCAACAAAAGAATTGGCAGAAGTAGCGAGAATATCATTGCTAAAGCCAAATACGTTGACCTGGACACCCGTTTCGCCAGTAGATGCGCAAGTGCCAGCAAACCGCCAAGGCCTGCAAAAAAGAGCACGGAAGCCGAGAGATACTGTATATTTATGGACATTTTGTCGTACACCGTGCAGTGACTATGTCATTTCCCTGAAGCCGCGCGATCGAGTTCCGCATCCGCCAGCGAGACCGGATCTTCCACCGGCTCCAGATGCGTGTTCAGCGTCACATCCGGCAGCGCTGCTCGAATTTCCTGCTCGATTTTTTCCAACAGATCGTGCCCCTGCTGCACCGGCCACGAACCGGGCACCATCACATGAAACGACACAAAGCGCCGCGCCGCCGCCTGCCGCGTCCGCACGGCGTGAAACTGAACGCCCGGTGTTGTATACGCGGTTAGTATCTTCTTGATCGCAGCTTGTTCCTCGGCAGGCAGCGCAGAATCCATCAGCCCCTGCGCCGAGCGCTTGATCAAGCCATAGGCCGACCACAAGATATTCACGGCGACAGCTAAGGCAATGATCGAATCCAGCCACAGCCAGTTTGTGATGGCGACGGCTGCGACCGCGGTAATCACGCCCGCCGACGTCCACACGTCCGTCATCAAATGCTTGGCATCCGCCTCCAGCGTAATCGAGTTGTACTGTTTACCCGCTTTCGCCAACACCCGCGCCACACTGAAGTTGATCGCCGACGCGACCACGGCGACCAACAAACCGATACCCGCCTGCTCCAATGGCTGCGGGTTCGCCAGCCGCTCGATGGCCGTCGCCGCGATGCTGATCGCCGCGATGACGATCAACACGCCTTCGATGCCGCTGGAAAAATACTCGGCTTTGCTGTGCCCGAAGGCGTGATCATCATCGGCGGGGCGCGCGGCAATCGTGAGCATGATCAACGCCACGATCGCGCCGATCAGATTCACGATCGATTCCGCCGCATCCGACAACAAACCGACCGAGCCAGTCAACAAATAGGCCAACGACTTCAAGGTGATCGTCGCCACCGCCGCGCCGATCGACAACCACGCAAACTTCTTCAAGAATGATCGATCCATGAGTGCACCTTCTATTTGAGAAAGTGCCCCATCAATCGTCTGATCGACGGGGCACTCATTCGAGACAAAACTTAGGACACAGATTACACGGATTTCACAGATTATTTTCTGCGTCTGTGTTCATCTGTTTAATCTGTGTCCGATAGACTCTTACGCAATTGTGACGCTGGCATCCAGATACACATCCTGGATCGCGTTCAACAGGGCCACGCCATCCGCCATCGGCTTCTGGAAGGCCTTGCGCCCGGAGATCAAGCCCATGCCGCCCGCACGCTTGTTGACGACCGCTGTCGCCGCCGCGTCGCCCAGGTCGTTCTTGCCCGACGCGCCGCCGCTATTGATCAGGCCGATGC
>JAGOBP010000119.1 GCA_017999195.1 Thermoflexales bacterium | reverse complement strand
AAAGTGGTGTTGGCCTGTTCGAGTTGCTATCAAGTTTTCAAAACGCATTTGCCTGAAGTGAACATCGTTTCGCTGTGGGACATTTACGCGCAGCATGGCCTGCCAGCCGAGGCCACCGTCAATCGTCAATCGTCAACCGTCAGCATTCACGATCCCTGCACGACGCGCTATGACACTCACCTTCAAGACAGTGCACGCACCATCGTGCAGCAGTTAGGTTATGAAATTGCTGAATTGCCGCTGAGCCGCGAGAAGACCGAGTGTTGCAGCTACGGCGGCAATATGTGGCTGGCGAATCGTGAGCTGGCGAAGAAAGTAGTGGAGCGGCGTGTGGCCGAAAGCCCGCTCGATTACGTGACCTACTGTGCGATGTGTCGCGACTTCTTCGCCGCGCAAGGCAAGCGCACGCTGCACGTGCTTGATCTGATTTACAATCAGGCGACGGATGAGCAGGCGGCGCGACGCGGACCGGGCTGGTCGCAGCGACACGAGAATCGCGCGCGGCTCAAGCGCAAATTACTCAAGGACCTGTGGGGCGAAGACATGGCCGATCAAGCCGCTTACGAAGCGATCCAGTTGATCATTTCCGACGACGTGCAAGCGCGATTGGAGCAACGCCTGATCTTGATCGAAGATATTCAGCGTGTGTTGGACTATGCGCAGCGCACCGGACGCAAATTGTTCAATCGCGAGACGGGCCGCTATCTGGCGTACTTCAAGCCGACCGCCGTAACGTACTGGGTCGAGTTCATACCGCAGGGCGAGGCGTTTGTCATCTTCAACGCGTACAGCCATCGTATGGAAGTGCCAGGGAGTGTGCAAGCATGACTCAGCGAGAGACCTGGCTATGTGGCAACTGCAATCTTCCGCTGCAAACCTCGCAAGTAGATGTGGGCTACATGGGCAACGCTTTTCCCGTCGAACTGCTAAAGTGCCCCAATTGTGGGTTGGTCTTTGTGCCGGAAGATTTGGCCCTGGGCAAAATGGTTGAAGTGGAGAAGCAATTAGAGGATAAGTGAAACGTAACGAGTAATGCGTAATGATTGACGAACGCGTGCGGTTGTATGAACAAAGCCCGATATTAGAAATCGCGGGCGAAACGATCCGACCGGGTGGATTGGACCTGACCAATCGGGCGTTGACGTTCTGCGCGTTGCCGATTGGTGCACGTGTGCTGGATGTCGGCTGCGGCCCGGCAGCGTCAGTTGAGTATCTCGTCAATCAATTCGGCCTCAACGCGATCGGGCTTGATCCATCTGAAAAACTACTGCATTCAGGGCGACGCAGCGCACACTTGCCACTCGTCCAATCATTCGGCGAAAGCTTGCCTCTTGCAGATGATCAATTCGAGGTGGTGTTGACCGAGTGCAGCCTGTCGGTGATGCGCAACACCGAGCGGGCCTTGCGCGAATTTCGGCGCGTGCTACGCCCCGGCGGCTATTTGATCTTGAGCGACATCTACGCGCGCAACGCGGACGGCATCGGCTCGCTCCAGTCGTTGCCCATCGATTCTTGCTTGTGCGGCGCGGTCTCGCAGGCGCAGATCATCGATCGGGTTGAGGCCGCCGGTTTCCGTGTCTTGAGGTGGGAAGATCACACTTATGCGTTGAACGTTTTTGCCGCGCGCTTGATCTGGTCGAGCGGCTCGCTTCAGCAATTTTGGTGTCGCGCCACATCGAGTGCATCAGCTGTTGATATTCAATCGGCTATTGCCCACTCAAGACCCGGCTACTATCTGCTCATCGCCCAGAAGATCAATCGGTGAGCATCGATTACGCAGTACGCATCACGTATTACGGAGGTCATCATGAGCGATCTCGATCGCATGCGCGAACTGAAACAACAAGGCTTCTTTTGCAGTCAAATCCTCATGACGCTGGGCCTTGAATTGCAGGGCATTGAAAACCCGCAACTCATCCGTGCGATGAACGGCCTGGCGGGCGGCATGGGCTTCACAGGTGAAACGTGCGGCGCATTGACGGGTGGCGCATGTTTGCTGGGCGTGTATGCGGGCAAAGGCACCGCGACCCAAGAAGAAAATTTGCGCCTCAATTTCATGATCGAGGATTTGGTGAAGTGGTTCAAGCAAGGCTATGGTCAGGAATACGGCGGCATCCGCTGCGAAACGATTTTGTCCGGCGTGCCCAACGGACAGGCCACGCGTTGCCCGGTGATGGTCGCGGGCACACTGCAAAAAGTGAAAGAGTTGCTAGTAGAAAATGGCTTCGATCTGGCTGGCTCAGACTATGACGATTGAAGAGGTCATTCTCTCGACCACCGAGAGCGTGTGCCCAGAATGTCTGGCGCGCATTCCGGCCGAGCGCGTACGGCAGGGCGAGGATGTTTACCTGCGCAAAACCTGCGCTGAGCATGGCACATTTCAGACGATCGTGTGGCGCGGACAACCCGCCTACACGGATTGGGTCAAGCCCAAGATTGCCGCGCATCCGACCAACCCCTTTACTACGATTGATCGCGGCTGTCCCTTCGATTGCGGCCTGTGCGCCGATCATCTTCAAACCACGTGCTGCGTCTTGCTCGAAGTTACGCACCGCTGTGACTTGCGCTGTGCCTTTTGTTTTGCCGAAGCGGGCGAAGCGCGCAGCCTCGATCCCGATCTCGCCACGATCAAACAGTGGTATCAACGCCTGCTCGATGCGGGCGGCCCTTATAACATTCAACTCTCCGGCGGCGAACCGACGCTGCGCGATGACTTGCCCGACATCATCGCGCTGGGCCGCGAACGGAGTTTCACCTTTTTTCAACTCAACACGAACGGCCTGCGTTTAGCCCGCGACCGATCATACGTGCAGCGTCTCAAGGCCGCGGGCTTATCGACAGTGTTTTTGCAATTCGACGGCACACGCGATGACATCTATCGTTCCATTCGCGGCCGTGCCTTGCTGGCCCAGAAACAAGCCGCGATCGATCACTGTGCGGCAGAAAACATCGGCATTGTCTTGGTGCCAACGCTCGTGCCCGGCGTCAACACCGACGACATCGGCAACATCATCGACTTCGCCTTGCAGCGATTTCCAGCCGTGCGCGGTGTGCACTTTCAGCCCGTCAGTTATTTTGGGCGCTATCCGCAGGCGCCGCGTGATGCCGACCGCATCACCATTCCCGAAGTCATTCGCGCGATTGAAGCGCAGACCAACGCACGCCTCAAGACGCAGAGTTTCAAGCCGTCCAATGCCGAGAACGCCAAGTGTTCATTTCATGGCAATTTCGTGGTGATGCCCAACGGCGATCTGCGCCCCATCACACAGCGTGCCCAAAGTTGTTGTCAACCCAGCGATGCCGCGCAAGGATCGATCAAAGCGCGCGAATTTGTGTCGCAGCATTGGGCCGCGCCTGAAGCCGCCATCGAAATGCAGCCGGTCGCGTCACCTAGCCTCGGCGGTTGGGATATGTTTCTCTCACGCGCTAAAACGCACGTTTTTTGCGTATCGGGCATGGCCTTTCAAGACGCGTGGACGCTCGATCTTGATCGTTTGCGCGAATGCTACATCCACAACGTCAGCCCCGACGGACGCCTTATTCCATTCTGCGCCTACAATTTGACCAATCAACACGGGCAGTCCCTCTATCGTCACTATGAACTTAACGCCGCTTGAGCCGTGGATCGATCACCAGATCGATCAGGCCGATCTCCAAACTTATCAACTACATCGTTTGAATGAGACCCTGCGTCTCGTCAAAAACAACAGTCGGTTCTATCGCCACAACCCGATTGATCTGTCGTGCGACCTCGGTCATCTGTCTGAACTGACTCACTGGCCGTTCACCACCGCCGCCGATCTGCGCGCCGATCCCTTTGCCTTCGTGTGTGTTTCGCAAGATGAGATTCAGCGCGTGGTCACGCTGGACGACGCGAATTTCCCGTTGACGACACTCACCACATCGGGCACGACCGGCCAACCCAAGAGACTGTATTTCACGCGCGACGATCAAGCCCTCACCATCGACTTCTTTCATATCGGCATGTCCACCTTCACCGCGCCCGGCGACCGCGTGCTGATCTTGCTACCCGGCGAAACACCCGGCAGCGTGGGTGATCTGCTGGCGAGCGGCTTGCAGCGGCTGGGCGCAGTCCCGATCAAGCACGGCCCCGTGCGCGAGGCCGCCGCCACGCTTGAGGTGATCCGCCGCGAAAAGGTCGATGTCCTAGTCGGCGTGCCGACGCACGTCCTAGCGTTGGCGCGCTCTGCAAATACCTTAAAAACCAGGCTGAAAGCGGTGTTGCTCTCCACGGATCATGTCTCGAATGCCATCAAGCGCGCCATCGAAACGGCCTTTAACTGCGAAGTTTATAATCACTACGGCATGACGGAGATGGGCCTGGGCGGCGGCGTGGACTGTGCCGCGCGGCGCGGCTATCATCTGCGCGAAGCGGATTTGTTGTTTGAGATCATCGATCCGGTTTCAGGCGAACGCCTGCCCGATGGTGAATACGGCGAAGTGGTCTTCACCACCCTCACGCGGCGCGGGATGCCGCTGATTCGCTATCGCACCGGCGACGTGAGCCGCTTTCTCACCGAGCCGTGTCCGTGCGGCACGCGCCTCAAGACACTGGAGCGCATCACGCAGCGTTTAGCCGGACGCGTCCGCATCGGCGAGCAAACCCTGACGATGGCTGATCTTGATGAAGCCGTGTTTGCCCTCGACGGCGTGTTGAACTTCACGGCGACGCTGACGCGCGAGAACGGCCATGATGGCTTGCACCTCGAAGTCAAGATTGCCGATGGACACAAGGTGTTGTCGGTCGTGCAGGCCGTGTCGAAAGCGGTTGCCGCATTGCATGACGTAGATGTGCGGGTGTCGTCGGTAAAAGACATTCCGCCGAGTATGGCCAAACGCACGATTTTAGATCGGAGATTTTCCGCGTGAAACTAACGACTGCCCTCCGGCTGGGTTCACTACCGCGTGTCGCCATTGTCGGCGGCGGTGGCAAAACAACGACGATGTTTACTCTGGCGCGCGAATACCCTGCGCCTGTCATCGTCGCCGCCACCGCGCATATGGCCATTGAGCAGATGGCACTGGCCGATCAACATATTGTCGTTGAAGACACAATGCCGCTTGATCTGGAACTACCCACCGGCATCACGTTTTTCACGGGGTCAATCAATAACGCGGGCAAGACCACTGGCTTAAGCGCGGTGGCGATGCAGCGGGTGCTTGACTTGGCGAATCAACAGCACGCGCCGTTGTTTATCGAGGCTGACGGCTCGAAGTGTCTGCCGCTGAAAGCGCCCGCCGAGCATGAGCCGCCCATTCCCGATTTCGTGGATACCGTGATCTATGTCGTGGGCTTATCGGGTTTGGGACAAGCGTTGAATGCCGAACATGTGCATCGCCCTGAACGATATGCGGCATTAGCAGGCCTGGCGGCGGAATCATCCATCACGCCCGATGCGGTCGCGCGGGTGCTGCGTGATCCGATCGGGGGGCTGAAGAACGTGCCCGCGACGGCGCGAAGAATCGCGCTGTTGAATCAGGCGGACACGCCCGAATTGCAATCGCACGCGCAACTGATCGCGCGCCAATTATTGCCGACGTATTCAGCGGCGATCATTTCTGCCCTGAAATTCCAGCAGATTCACGCGGTGCATGAAGCGACGGCGGGCGTTGTTCTGGCGGCAGGCGCATCGACGCGGATGGGCCAACCGAAAGCGCTGCTCATGTGGCGCGGCGAACCGTTCATCCGGCAGGTGGCGCGCACGGCGCTGGCCGCTGACCTCTCGCCCGTGGTCATCGTGGCGGGCGAATTTGTGGCTGAGATTCAAGCCGCAGTGAGTGATTTGCCCGTGCAGGTGATTCATAACGCGGAGTGGGCCGCAGGGCAAAGCACTTCCGTTAAGGCCGGACTCAAGGCTTTGCCGCCGGAAACCGGCGCCGCAATTTTTCTGCTGGCCGATCAGCCGCACATCCCGATCGAGTTGGTGAAGACTCTCAAAGAGCAGCATGCGCAAACGCTGTCGCCCATCATCGTGCCGTTGATTGAAGATCGACGCGGTAATCCGGTCGTATTTGATCGCGTGACGTTCAATGATCTATTGGCGCTGAGCGGCGATGTGGGCGGGCGCGCGGTCTTCTCGAAATATCGCGTGGCCTATGTGCCGTGGCACGACGCGAGTTTATTATTGGATGTGGATACGCCCGAAGACTATCAACGGCTGTTAGCCTCAACCCAGGCAGGTAAGGATGAGTAAGAAAAAGGTCTCTAGCGCACTCTCGCCGGAATATGTGTTGCTGGGCTTTTTGACGCAGCGCCCGGCGCACGGCTACGATCTGCACGAGCAAGTACACCAGGAATTAGGCCAAATCTGGCAGATCAGTCTGAGCCAGACGTATAACATTCTCAAACGGCTGGAGTCCAAGGGCTACATTGTCGGGGTGATTCAGGAACAAGAAAAAGCGCCGGCCCGCCGCCGCTTTCGACTGACCACGCTGGGCCATCGCCGGTTCGATGAATGGCTCAAGGTCCCATCGGAGCCGAGTGCGCGCGCCATTCGTGTGGAATTTCTGACACGCTTGTACTTCACGTATATCACCGACCCGCAGGCCGCGCGCGGTTTAATCGAAAAGCAATTGGCCGCCGTCCAGTCAGGGATGGCTGATCTCACGGTCGTGCTGAGTGAACTTCCGACCGAGCAGGTCTTTAACCAACTTGGGCTTGATCTGCGCTTGCGTCAGTTAACCTCAATCCTGGATTGGCTGACCGAATGCCGCGCTATTTTGGGCTTTGAGCCATAGCTTTGCCAAGTCGTTGCGGCTTGATTATAATGGCAGCGCTTGTTGGGTTTGAGTCGTGTTCGCACCTGTAGTCAGCCATAGCGCAAAAGGACGAGATCATGGACGTGCCGCCTGTTACCCACCCCACCTGGAGTGCCATTGTGTCCGGCAAGGCCACCTATGAGTATGAGTTTCTGGCGACGAAACTCATCTTGCGGCATTTGACGTTTCAGGTCAAGAGCCAGCCATCGACGGACACCATTCAGCGGTGCGCTCAGGAACTGCGCAATGTGTTCGTGCGCAATGCCGGTCTGTCATGCGTCCAGCGCGATCTGATTCAAGTTTTTGGGAGCAGTGCGTTGAGCAGCTATCTCTACGAAGTGACCGAAGTCAAGGCGATGATCGCTCGTGGCAAGCGGTTGCTCCTGGCCGGTGAGGAGACGTTGCTCAGGCAGTTGCCGGCCGGCAACTGGATCGGCGGCTCGATTCCGTACTTCATGACCGAGCAGGGCGGCTTGTCGACGCAGTATCGGATCTACGTGACCGAATTGCCGGACTTCATTACGGATGCGACGGTCAAAGTCTACGACACCGCCACTCTGTCACAGGTGTACGCCGACATGCCCCCAAACGGCTTCAGCGTCATCATCATTCCCGCGTTCTGCGCCACGCATCTGGACTTTGCCCTGCACGCGCCGGAATATCCGGGCTTCGCGCTGCGGCCCTTAATCGGCTGGATTTCAGGCGTGCATCTGAATGAAATGGGCAAAGTGACGCCCAAAGTGTTTAACGGTCAGACCAGAACTATGCTGGAAGATGGCGCGGTGGTGATGCATGTGGCACTGCCGCTCACCAAAATCGCCGAGGTGGGCATTCTCAACATCTTCGAGCAGAGCGATGGCGACACCATTACCTTCCCGCAGAACGGCTTCAGTACTCGGGACGCCTACATCAACGGCGTCCAGACCAATTTCGCCGACTACATCACGAAGAACCGCCTGGATACCGATCTGCCGCTGGTCGCCGACTACTTTGGCGCGATGGTCAACGTCAGTTTTGAGCACGTGGACATGGCCAACCAGGAAGTGAAATTTTATGCGCCGGTCTTTGCGGGCGTGCCCTACAAACTGGCCCGGCCGATCGATAATTACGTGGAGCAATTCACCTCGCGCATTCCCGTCAATCTCGACAAGGCCCCGGCTTTTTCGTGCAATTGCATCTTGAACTATGTGTACTCGGAACTGGAAGGCAAACGCACCGGCAACATCACCGGCCCCATCACCTTCGGCGAAGTGGCTTACCAGCTGCTCAATCAGACGATGGTCTATTTGACGATCACCGACACCGCGACGACGTAATTGCGAATTCACCTCCCAAAAAGCGCGCGCACTTCAGCCAACCCGAAGTGCGCGCGTGGTTTTACAACCCGATCGATCTTCTGCGCGAACATGACCTGCTGGGTAGACGTTTAGATCTTGCTCCGCGAGCCATACCAGCCGATGTGCACATCGCTCCGATGATCGAATTCCGGCACATACGGTTTGATATCGATCAACGGCGTGCCATCCAGCATATCCGCGCCCTCGAAGTGCAAGACGGTGTCTTCACGGCTGATTAGCCGCACGATCGATAAGCCGATGAAGTTAGGCCGCTGCGGATAACGCGTGGCGAAGACGCCGTGCAACCGATCGTCTAGAAACGGCTGAACGCGCAACGTGTAAGCGGTGTGTTGATGCAGCACGTACAGCAGAATGAGGTGAGAGAGTTCTTCGATGTCCTGCAAGCCCTCAGCGAATTCCGTGAAGACCTCGACGCGGCCCATGGCCGTCGAGCGCGAGGCCTGAATCGGGGTGTGATCCAACGCGGTGAACGGCGTGCGGATCACACCGATCGGGTGAACTTGATAATCCATCACTGCCTCCTCTTGGCGCACGCGTCATTGCGAGGGTGCGCTGCTGCCCGACACTTGCACCGCGCTTGCGCGCAGCGCAAGTGCAGGTGAGCAATCTCGCTGCGACCGGCCAAAGATTGCCACGCCGCCTTCGGCGGCTCGCACTGACGAGCGAACTGCGTAAGGTGAGTTACAATTATCTCATCCTATTCAGCCGGGAGGCATCGCATGAAAATCAGTGCACGCAACGTTTTGAAAGGCACCGTCAAGAGCATCACCCACGGCGCGGTCAATTCCGAAGTCGTGGTGCAACTGCCGGGCGGGGCCGAAGTCGTCTCGATCATCACCAAAGCGTCGGCCGAAAATCTGGGGCTGGTCGAGGGCAAAGAAGTCTACGCCGTAGTCAAAGCGTCCAACGTGATGCTGGCCGTAGATTAAGCCCACACCAGCGCACCGACTGCCGCGCCAGCAAATAGCTGGCGCGGCAGTCTTGTTTTAGATCAACAGCGTCGCGCCACTAGGCTGGCCACCGCCCGATGCCAGTTCTCTTGATTGATC
>JAGOBP010000681.1 GCA_017999195.1 Thermoflexales bacterium | reverse complement strand
CGATAAAGCCGCCAAGCAACTCGTCATTGGCCTGGCCAAAGACGCGGGCATGGCCGCCTTCGATGCCGGGCCGATCGAGAATGCCGTCGTCGCGGAAGGGCTGACGGCCGTGTTGATCAACATCAACATCGCCTTCAAGATCAAGAACGCGGGCATTCACCTGACCGGCGTGCCCAGATAACGACAAAGAGATGGCGGGATGGAGGGAATGCGAGATCACTTGATCTCGCGGTCGCTCTGTCTCGCTGTCCCGTTATCAATGGATGTCCCATGACAACTCGGCTTCCGCGTCTGGCTGCGCTATGCGGCCTTCTCACGCCTATCCTGACACTGACACTGATCTTCATTGCGATCAAGTTGTCGCCGTGGTTCAGTTGGCACGATAACGCCCTGAGCGATATGGGCGTGAGCACTCCGCCGAATCCCTTCAACGCGGCGTTGTTGATCGGCGGCGCGCTGCAATTGGTGTTTGTGATCTTCGGGCTGAGAGGGTCGATCGGGCCGGGGCGGCTGGCGCGGTTGGGCTTCATGGCGGTACTTATCGGCGCCATCGCTTTGCCCATCATCGGCATCGTGACTGAAGATTACGGTCGCGCGCATTACTATGTCGCCGCCACGTATTTTCTGGCGACGCCGCTGGGCTACATGCTGTTGGGCAGCGCAACCATCAGACGCGGCCAACCCGTTGAAGGTATCTTGTCGATCGCCGCAGGCGCGGCCGCCATCCTCGCCATCACACTTGTGCCGCATAAGCGCATCGCCGTGCCCGAGATTTTAGCCGCAATCCTTATGGGCGCGTGGACCTTTGCGATGAGCGTAAAACTCTTGTTTGAAAAACGAACTCATGAATGATATTCGAATTATTGCCCTGACGGGCATTCCACTGATTCAACCCGGCGATGATCTGGCGCGCATTTTGGGCGACGCGATTGCGCGCGCGGGCAGCTTGCATGAACGCGATGTGGTGGTGCTGGCGCAAAAGATCGTCAGCAAGGCCGAAGGCCGCTACGTTGATCTGAATACGGTGACGCCGTCCGCGTATGCGCTGGAAGTGGCCGCGCAGTGCGACAAAGATCCGCGTTTGATCGAAGTGATTTTATCCGAGAGCAGCGCCGTGGTGCGCTTGCGCCCCGGCTTGATCATCACGCGCCATCGCCTGGGCTTTGTGTCGGCCAATGCCGGGGTCGATCGCAGCAACGTCGCGCCCGACGGGATCGATCGGGTGTTGATGCTGCCGGAAAATCCCGATCGATCTGCGCAGCAAATTCGAGCGGCCTTGCGCGATCGATTCAACCTTGATCTGGGCGTGATCATTGCGGACAGTCATGGCCGCCCGCATCGCATGGGCACGGTGGGGGTCGCGATCGGTCTATCGGGTTTGCCGGGTGTGGAAGATTGGCGTGGCCGCCAAGATTTGTTTGGCTATACGCTGCAACATACCGAGGTCGGCACGGCCGATCAAATCGCGGCCGCGGCGACGCTGATGTTGGGTCAGGCCGCCGAGGCGATCCCGGCGGTGATCGTGCGCGGCGCGATCTTCGAAGCGCGGGACGGCTCGGCGCAGGAGATCAATCGGGTTGCGAGCATGGACTTATTCCCGTGAAACGCATGCTTGAATTTACCATCGTGATCGATCGCCCGATGGCGGACGTGTATGATCATCTGGCCGATCCGCACAGTTTTCTGGGCTTGCAGCCGCTGCTCATTGAGATGTCGCCCGTACGTGAAAGCACGGAGCAGGAGCGGGTGGTGCGCGAATACGAAACGGTGGAAGCGTTTCGCCTGTGGGGACGCATCGTCTATCGCAATCGCATCCGGGTGCGCAGCACGCTGACCGCCCCGCCCGCGCGGCTGGATACGCGCGTGCACAGTCCCGGCGGCGTGACGCTGAATGTCGAGTATCACTTTGCGGCCGAAGGTGCAAGCACGCGCCTCACCGAGATCATGCACCTTGAGATGTCGGCGCTGGTGGCGGGCTTTGTCGTCTCGCAGGCCACCCAGGCGCAGCGCGCGGTGCTGGCCCGCTTGAAGGCGCGGCTGGAATCAACCATGTGAACGTTTGGCGTTTTAGGAGCGTTGTTGTAAACTAGCATCATCCTGATCACTTACGAGCAGCCATTATGACCGGACAAAAAATTCTCGTCGTCGATGATGATCCCAATCTGCTGCGGCTGGTTGAGTTGATTTTGAAGCGGGCGCAATATTCCGTAATCACCGCGGCGACCGGCGAGATCGGCATCGAGAAGGCGCGCGAAGACACGCCCGATCTGGTGTTGATGGATGTGATGCTGCCCGGCATCGACGGCTTTCAAGCGGTTAAACAGATCCGTATGCTGCCCGAGTGTACCAACGTCCCGATTGTATTTCTCTCGGCCTCGGACTCCACCGAGTCCAAGGTCAAGGGCCTGCGCGGCGGCGGCAATGATTACATTACCAAGCCCGTGAAGACCGGCGAATTGCTGGCGCGGCTGGAAGCGCATCTGCGTTCCAAATCGATTCCCGTGGGCCAGACC
>JAGOBP010000680.1 GCA_017999195.1 Thermoflexales bacterium | reverse complement strand
CCACTTGACCGGTCGCATCCAGCGTGAAGACGGCGGCGTAATAATGGCCAAACCGATTGGTGATGAGGTTGACGACTTCACTCAACAACTGTTCTGGATCCAGGATGGAGGCCGCCGCGCGACCCACCTCGGCGCTGGTGTCCAGTTGCGCGGTGCGCGCCTGAACGCGCAGTTCCAACGACCCGATGGTGTCGCGCAACTGACGGGTCATGCTGTTGAAGGCCGCCGCGACTTGCCCTAATTCGTCGTGCGATTGAATGTTGACTTCTTGAGTCAAATCGCCTTGGGCCAGCGCCGTTGCCGCCTGGCGCAATTTGCCCAGCGGCGTAGAGACCTGGCCGCGCACGAAGACGCCGATGACCAGCAACATCATCGCCACGGCGGTGACACCCACCAGCAGCAATTGTTGATTGTTGGTGCGAATGGCCGTCAGCGCGCTGGACATGGGGATCATTACACTGATGCCGCCGCGGACTTCACCGACTTGATAGCCTTGCTGGGCGTGACAGCGCAGACAGGCTTCGGTGACACGCAGCGGTGCCATGTAGCGGTACACCTGGCCCTGATCGGTCTTCTCCATCAGCGCTGCGCTGGTTTCATTGCGCTCAAAACTTTCCAGCGCGGTCCGTTCCCAGTCGGTCGGTTGATTGTCGGGATTGAAGGGCCGCAGGCTGGTGATGTGGAATTGATACAACCCCTGTTTGGCCGCCAGTTCCGATAGTTCGCGCGTGACCAGCGCGGGATTCCGCAGGGTGTAGGTCATGCCGGAGGTCGTTTCTAGGTTGACTTCCAGGCCAGGCACTTGCAGCAGGTACGAGTTGGGTTCAACGGCCCCTTCGACTTTGGAATAAACACCGCCATTGGGCTGCGCGGCGATCCAGGCCCGCGTCAGCACGATCTGTTGAAACAGAATGCGCGCCTGTTGATCGACTTGCGCAATGATTTGCGTTTCCTGCCGTTGGGCTGTCCACAGCAACAGACCGGCCAGCACCACCGTCACGACCAGGCCGGCCGCAACCAGCAACCGCTCACCCAGGCTAAAGCCGGCGAAACGGCGAATAAGCAGAATGCCGTAAAGCAACAGTGCGCCCATAGCGACGATTGTGCCCCAGATGGGATCAACTTCAGGGGCGATGCGATCGGGCGAGCCAAAGACATCCAGTGCAAAGGACAACAAGCCGCACGCGACGCTGATGATGACGAAGCGCCCGGCCAGGCGGCGCGGCAGGGTGCCAACCGCAATGCCGCCGCCGATGATGACGGCAATGGTGGCCGTGATGAAACCGCGGCCAGAGGCTATCAGCGAAGCGACAATCAGCAAACTCAACAGCGTGGTCACGACGATCGAGATGCCCAGGCGCGGCCGACCCGCCCAGCAAAAACCCGTGCCGATCAGCATGCCCACCAGGATCACACTGCCCCAGATGGCCAGCAAATAGCTGCCGTTGCGCACGCCCAGCACAATGCCCCAGAGCACGGTGCCGGCCGCCAGGCCCGCCCCGATCAGGCTGATGAGAACAGCGCGCCGCGCCGCTAATTGGGCGTCGTGGGCGGCGCGGGCTTCTGGTTCAAGCGTCGCGTGTGCGGTCATAGCTCGACTTGCTCCTTGGGCCGGGCGCCGTTGGGCGCAGCGGCCTCAAAGCCAATTTGCAGACTAATGCCATCGGTGACGGTGTAGCGATTGATCTCTTCCACGGCGGCCTGCAAGATCGCGTTGATGTCGGTTGAGCGGCGAATCCGCTCGGCGGCCGTGGCGATGGCCCGATCGCGCTGGGCGATGAGTTGCGTTTGCTCGATCAGGCGCGTGTTTTCGGCGGCTTGCGCCAGGTGCCCGGCAATGCTCATCGCGATCGATTGAGATTCGTCGGTCCACTTGCCGGCCGGAACGAGGAAGCGTAACGCGCCGATGAGTTGTCCACGCAAAGTGATTGGCACGCTGACTTCGACTTCATCATTATTAACGGATGGCTGGATGGCCACTGTGCCGGCGGCCAATTGTTCGGCCTGAGCCTGCCCCAACTGGGTCAAGGCCGGATCGTTGGCATGCCAGATGACGGCATCCGGCGAGCGTGTTTGGGCATAGGTGTGCCAGGCCTCGCCCGTCAAGCGGCGATTCAGTGCGTCCAGTTCATCCACGGCGCGGCTGGTCTGTTCGAACAGGCGCGCGTTCAAAATAGCAACGGCGAGTTGGTTGGCAACGCTGTTGAGCAGGTCGGTGTGTTCGCGCGTATAGGCGTTGAACTGATAACTTTGCACGGACAACACGCCGATGATTTCTTCACCGCGTTTGAGCGGCACGTACAGCAGCGACGCCGAGGGTTTGCTGGTATTGCCGACCGGATTGGCGACGGTGGTCATGGCTTGCCAATCTTCGCGCGACACATGCTCCAGAATGGGTTCACCGGTGCGAATGACCCGATCTACGCGCGAATCGGGCGAGAGCGACGCGGCCGCTTGCGAGTAGCGTTGGCCTTCATCGTAAATCAGCGGATACTCCACGCTGTTGGTGGCCGCCTCGTAC